>NZ_MAQZ01000080.1:0-49786 GCF_001756285.1 Frankia sp. CgMI4 | reverse complement strand
AACGCCATCGACGGCTCCAGCACATCCACCGGATAACCCGTCTTCTCCGCCACCACCTCCGCCACCGCCGACTCAATAACCGACACGTCGACGCCCGCCGGCGGCTCGGCCGTCGCCGGCTGGGCAATCCCAGCGGTGGCCGGCTGCGACCCCACGGTCGCCGGGGCCGCGGATGGGACGGTCACCGGAGGCACGGATGGGACGGATGGGACGGATGGGACGGTCACCGGAGGCACGGGCGGGGCAGCCGCGATCGCACCCGCCGGACGCCCGTTACTGTTCCCGGTGCTGGGGATCGGAAGCGGGACGGCCGGCAGCCCGGGCGCCGGGATTCCCGGCGTACGCAGATCGCCCGCCGTTCCCCGTCCGTACAGGTCCGTCGGTTCCGTACCGGTGGTGAGCGCGCCGCCCGGCGCCCCGCCGGCCGCGAGCCCGCCGGCGCCGTGGCCGCCGACGCCGTGGCCGCCGACGCCGTTGCCGTACTCCAGGTCGGTCAGGGACGCCAGGATCTCGTTGACCCGGATATGGGCCTCACCCACGGCCAGGCTCTGCCGGGTCACAGCGTCGGCAGCGGCCCGGATCTCCTGACCCGCCCCATTGTCCGCGGGGGCCGCGCGAAGGACCTGCACGAGGCCCTCGGCGACCCGGAGCTGGGTGTCGAGGAACTGGGAGTGCAGGGCCAGATGGTCGCGGGCGACCTCGCTGATGCCGGCGACCTCACCGGCGCTCGGGGCCGGGGCCGCCAGGGTGGCTGCCGCCGGAGCAGGCGCTACCGGAGCAGGCGCTACCGGAGCGATGGCCGTCGGGACGGGTACCGCCCGGGTGGGCGCCGGTGCCGGCTGGGTGGGTACTGGCCGGGTGGGCGCCGGTGCCGGCTGGGTGGGTACTGGCCGGGTGGGCGCCGGTGCCGCTTCGGGGACGCGCCGCTCGGTGGCGGTCGGGACGTTTTCGAGCGCCGCGGCGGCCGACTCCCGCGGCCGGACGGCCGCGGCGGCCGCGAGCGTGACCAGCGCGTCGGCGTAGGCGCGACGGCGAGGCTCCGAGACGTAGTCCGCCCCGGTCAGCGCAACCGTCATCCCGGTCGGCTGCACCTGCTGCGGCAGCGGGGCCGTATAGCGGTTGAGCCCGCTGAGCTCGACGCCGAGCACCGCGAGGCGCACGGCCGCGGTCATCAGAGCCACCGCGCCGTCGCCGTCGCGACCGGCGTCGGTGGGGATCGCCACGACATCGTCGCCGAGGGTGCGCCGGACCAGACCGGTCAGCACCTGGCTCGGCCCGATCTCGACAACCACCGTCGCGCCGTCCGCGTGCAGGGCCTGCAGCCCGGCGACGAACTCGACGGGGTTGCCCAGCTGCCGGGTGAGGACCCGGCGGTTCTCGGCGGGGTCGTCGCCGTACCGGGCGCCGGCGGTGTTGGCGTGCACCGGCACGGCCGGCGATCCGATTTCGGTGACGTCCACCGCGGCGGCGAAGTCGTCCACCGCGTGCCCGACGAGCGAGGTGTGGAACGCCGCGGCCACGGAGATGCGCCGGGCGTCGAGCCCGTTCGCGGTGGCGGCGGTGACGAACTCCTCGACGGCGGGCGTCGGACCACCAACGACGACCTGGTCGGGGGCGTTGTGGTTACACACGACCACGTCCGGGTGCGCGGTCAGCAGCTCGGCGACCGCGTCGCGGTCGGCGCGGACGGCGGCCATGGTGCCGGGGTCGAAGCCGGGTTCGTCCGGCGGGGCCATGGCCTGGCCGCGACGCCGGGCGAGCCGGAAGAAGTCGGCGTCGGCGAGGGAACCGGCGGCCCACAGGGCGGTCAGCTCCCCGAAGCTGTGGCCGAGCAGGCTCACCGGGCGCAGTCCCAGCTCCCGCAGGAACCGGAACTGGCCGACGGAGAGCGCACCGATCGCGGGCTGCGCGTACTCGGTGCGCGTCAGGTTCATCTCGTGGTCGGCACGGTCGCCCGGATCGAAGCTCGGCGGCGGGAACACCGCACGGGCGAGCGTGAGCTCGGCCCCGGCGAAGGTGGCGTTCGCCGCGTCGAAGGCCTCCCGCACCGGCGGGATCTCGACGGCGGCGGTGAGCCCCATGTCGACGTACTGGCTGCCCTGGCCGGCGAAGACGACGCCGACGCGGGGCTGCTCGGCCGCCTGCCGGCGGTAGTGCACCCCGGCGGGATGCGACCATTCGGCGGCGTCGGCTCGCGCCGCGAGCTGCTCGATCGCGATCGCGCGCAGGCGCTCCGCCTCGGCGCCGGTGCGCGCGACGAACCCGACCCGCGCGGCGCTGCCCGGGATGCCCGTGTCACCGTTCGGTTCGGCCTGTCCGCGCACCAGGTCGAGGAGCTCCGCGGGCGTCGCGGCATGCCACAGGTGGGCGCGGACGGCACGGTGCGTCGCCCGGGCGGCACGCTTATCGGCGTCCGGGCGTGCCGTGTCGGGGGTCTCCTCCAGGACGACGTGGAAGTTGGTACCGCCGAACCCCATGGCGGAGGCGGCCGCCCGGCGCCGCCCCACGTCCGGGTCGAGCACCCAGGGCCGGGTGCGGGTGCTGAGGTAGAAGGGCGAGCCCTCCTGGGCGAGCGCCGGATTCGGTTCGCGGACGTTGATCGTGGGCGGCAGCACCCGGTTGTACAGCGACAGCGACAGCTTGATCAGGCTGGCCGCGCCGGCAGCGCCCTTGGTGTGCCCGATCTGCGACTTCACACTGCCGATCGCCGCCCGGCCCGGGCGTGCCCCGGCCTCGGCCAGGACGGCCCCGAGCGCGGACAGCTCGGTGGCGTCACCGACGGCGGTACCGGTGGCGTGCGCCTCGAACAGCTCGACGGACGCCGGGCTCACCCCGGCGTCCGCGTAGGCCCGGCGCAGCGCGCGGACCTGGCCCTCCGCGCGCGGCGCGTAGACGCTCTTGAACCGACCGTCGCTGGACGACCCGAGACCCCGGATGACCGCGTAGATCCGGTCCCCGTCGCGCTCGGCGTCGGCCAGCCGCTTGAGCGCCAGCATCCCGATGCCCTCGCCGACCAGGGTGCCGTCGGCGCCGGCGGCGAACGGCTGGATGCGGTCGGACTTGGACAGCGCCTGCGTCTTCGAGAAGCACATGTAACTGAAGATCGAGTTCTCGGTGTCACAACCACCGGTGATCATGAGATCGGCACGGTGGTCGATGAGTTCGGCGATGGCCCCGCGGAYGGCCGTGAGCCCACTCGCGCACGCGGAGTCGACCGTGTAGTTCGTGCCTCCGAGGTCGAGCCGGTTGGTGATCCGGCCGGAGACGACGTTGCCGAGCAGCCCGGGGAACGAGTTCTCCTCCCACGGCGGGAACGCGAGCGAGAAGGCCTCCGAGACCGCGGCGGTTTCGGCCTCGTCGAGTCCCGCGGCGCGCACGACCTCGCGCAGGACCGGCGTCTCCAGCCGGGCCGCCAGCGGGTGGGCCATCGTGGTGGGGCCGGCCATGCCCAGGATGACCCCGGTGCGCTCGGAGTCGTACCACGCCGATCCCGGTGCGCCCGCGTCGACGAGCACATCCCGCGCGACGATCAGACTGAGCAGCTGCACGACCGCGGTCACGTCCAGCAGGTTKGGCGGAAAGCCGAACTCCACCGGGCTGAACGCGACCTCGGGGAGGAAGCCGCCCCGGCGCGCGTAGGTACGGTCGGRCACCGTCGCATCCGGGTCGTAGTAGTCCTCCGGGCGCCRGTGCGTCGACGGCACCTCGGTGACGCAGTCGACGGCGTCGATGACGTTGCTCCAGTACTCCCGCACGTCGCGCGCCATCGGGAACAGTCCGGCGAGCCCGACGATCGCGATCGGGTTGTTCGCGAGTCGTCGGTCGTCAGGGCGGTYGGACTCGTCCACGTGCTTCTCCCCTTTACTGGCCGGCAGGTCACCACCGCGTGCGGCGGGACCCTGATATGTCGGGCGTGGTGCCCTAATATGTCGGGCGTGATGTATCCGGCGGAGGTATTCAGGTGTGAGGTATTGGGAACCGGTTCACCGGAGCGGACCGGCCGGTCCGCCGGAGAGCCAGACGGCCGGCGGGTTGTTCCGGAACAACGTTGTCCCGGAACAACGTTGTTCCGAAGCACTGCCGCAGGTCTTCGTGGCCGTGACAGCGAACCGCGAGGCCTGGCGACAGTTTACTCGTATCCGATCCGCGCGGGCATCCTGGAACCAGTGTCATCGACGTCCTGTTGTTCCGCAAGAACAACCTGCCGAACACTCGATCGGCCGAGGCAATCGCCGCGACGGTGYGTCGTGAGATGCTTCACTCCCGATCCACTCGACGTCGGGTCAGAATACGTCGAGAGGCCGGTCAACCGAACAGGGTCAGGATGGAACCGGAACCGGAATCCGGGGAGCCGGGCGCGACAGGACTTCGCGCACCAGATCCGCAAGGAGACTGGCGACGAATTCGTATCCGGCCGCGTTGGGATGATAGTCCCCGGGGTTCCACAGTTGAGAGTCGTGGGCGCGGTCGACGTGATCGAAATCGACGAGGAGAATTCCGTGGTTCGCCGCGGTCGAGCGGACATGGTCGTTCGCCCGCTCGATCCTGGAGCGGAGTACGTCCAGGATCGCCGGCGGCGCCGAGAGCCTGGTGGTGAGGTCCGGAAAGGTGAAGGTGAACGCGGTGGTTCCCGGGACCGCGAGAGTCGCGACTAGGTGGGTGAAGTTTTTTTCGAACCTGTCCTGCGAGTAGTCCGCGAGCAGGTCGTTGCTGCCCGCGGCGATCCCGACGAGGGCCGCCGGGGCGGAGGCGGCGACGTCGAGCTGCGTGTCGATGACATCCTGCGTCGTCGCGCCGTTCCGCCCCAGGTTGAGAACGCGACTGCGCGGAATACCCAGAGCCGCGGCCATTCTGGGCGCCCAGCCGATCCAGGCGCCGTCGGGAGCCGGGTCACCGCGGCCCTCGGCGAAGCTGTCGCCGACCACGGTGAGCATCGGCGACGGCGTCGGACCGCCGATGATCGGTCGACTGTCCATTACACGGCCGCCGCGGCCAACATGATGGACTCGACGTTCTCCGGCGCGAGAAAGACCGACGACGGCACGACACCCGCGATCATTCCGAAGAACTGCGCCCGCGCCGTCTCGTTGTTCGGCAAGGCCCGCCACAGCGCCACGAGGTGCGGCGGGAAGTTCAGCTCGCCCAGCGTCGTGGTGAAATTGAACGCACCGGCCGATTCCTCGTCGCGCAACCGCTGATACTCGGCGAGGGCCTCGTCCATGGGCCGGTCGCCACGCAGCGCCTGGTCCACGTGCTCGGTCAACAGGTCCGCGCAGCGGAAGGCGTCGGTGATGCCCAGACCGGTCACCGGGTCCTTGTGGTAACCAGCGTCTCCGGTCAGCGCCCAACCCGGACCATAGGACGTGCGGTAGTAGTTGTCCGGATAACGGATTCCGTAGTAACGGTCCTCCTGGACGCCATGGCTGTCGAGATCCTCGGCGAGCTCGGGCGCGACGCTGCGGAAGGTCCGGCGCAGGCTCCCGTCGATATCGGCGCGGAACTCCTCGAAATCCTCGAGGTTGCGCATCGCGGTGACGAGGGTGAGCCCGTCATGGGTGGGCCAGCCGGCGCACTGCTCGTGGTCACCGAACCGGCTGTGGAACTGCCAGTCCAGCCCACTGAAATAGGAGTAGTAGATGAAGCTGGCCGCCGGCACGACCTTGTAGAAGTCGGCTCCCACCAGGTCGGCCACGACGGAGTTGCGGCCGTCGGCGCCCACGACGAGAGTGGCCCGCTCCTCGACKACGGCTCCCGTGGCGTCCCGGCCCACGATCCCCGCGACCGTGCCGTCGTCGTGACGGATCAGATCTCGGACCGAGAAGCCCTCCCGGACTTCGACACCCGCCGCGACCGCGCCGTCGAGCAGGAGCTTGTCCAGCACGATGCGGCGCGGCGCCATCGAGAACRCCAGCCCGTCGACCGGATCGGCGAACCCGCGGATGACCACACCGAGGTGGGACACCGTCATGTCGGTGATCGGCCGGCAGTTGGTCGCCGTGAGTGCGTCGAGCAGCCCCCACTCCCGCAGACGGAGCAGTGCGGCCTGCTGAAGATAGTGGGTGGAGATCGTGTCGCTGGGAAAGGACACGCGGTCGACGAGCAGCACCCGGTGACCGCGCCGGGCAAGCAACATCGCCACAGGTGAGCCGGCGCAGCGCGCTCCCACGACAATCACGTCGTACATGGTCGGAGACTCCCTGAAGTATGCCGGTCAACCGATCGTTACACTGGCACGACGGGTCCCCGGCGGATGTGTTGTCGTTATCCTCCTGGGCATCCTCCTAGGCTCCCCTATATACCTGCAAGGCGTCACAAGGTGATGTAATCGCACGATAGGAATCACCAATGGCAAAGGGTTCGTAAAGTCGCCTCGAATTCATCCCGAAGAAACCTTTCCAGCGGATGCTCAGTAACATGTCTGCTCAGTCGGAGATACGATCCCCACTGGAGATGGTTCGCGAGGCGCACTTTCAGGCGAACGGTGACGCGCCACCAAATCTCGAACAACTCCGTTCCGTCATCGACACGATGGTGCCATTCTGCAACCTGACCGGGGTGCGGGTCGTCGAGCTGCGCCGGGACGGCGGCGTGGCGGAGCTCCCCAACCGACCCGACCTCCAGAACCACATGGGCACCGTGCATGCGGCGGCGCAGTTCCTCGCCGCCGAGGTCTCCGGAGCCGCGGCGTTCTCGGGCGCCCTGGCACCGAGGATCTTCAGCCTCCGCAGCTTCGTGCTGCGCGACTGCCGGATCATGTACCTGCGGCCGGCGGTCGGTCGGATCCGGGCCCACGGTTCAGTGGACATCGAGGTGGCGCACCCGGCAGCGGAGCGGACCGCCGAAGAACGCTTCGAGATCCGCGGGGGCTCGCTGCTCTACGACGACGCCGGCGCCCTCGTCGCCAAGGCGGAGTTCGACTACCGCGCCTGGTTCGACGCCTCCTGACAAGACACCTGCAGGAAAGATACCTGCAGGCAAGGCGCCGCCGGCAGCAGGAGGGCCCTGCCCGCAGGTAAAGCCCGTAACCACGGCTCTCCCTCGCCCGGGCCGRGCATCCCGGCCCGGGCGTCCTCCGCGACTTCACTGGAAGAAGTCCACAGACGTTACTACGCTCACCATCATGCCCGGCTTTCCGGCTGCGCTCACCAACCTTTATCGGACCCGCTGTCGGAAATACCGATCAGACGATCGGCGATCCGGATGGAAGGAGCGGCACGTGTCCGCAGATGCTCTTGTTCCTCCCCCGTCGGCGGCCGCCGGTGAGACCGAACCCGCGGCGGAAAGCGAGACGGAACTCGAGGTCGCCACCACTGCCGGGACGCGATTCGGCCTGCGTGTTCTTCCGCAGGCCGACGAGTCCGCGCCGGTGATTCTCCTGCTTCCGGCGATGGGGGTTCGGACAAAGTACTACACCCCCTTCGCCGAGGCACTGCGGTCGCTGGGGTACTCGGTCGTGACAACCGATCTGCGCTGGCATCACCACGGAGCCGCGGCGCTCCGGCGCTCGGCCGGCAGCCGGGGCAGCTACCAGGAGGGCGTCGAGGACGACCTGCCGACGATCACGGCGGCGACGCGGGAACGATTCCCCGGGGCGCCGCTGTTCGTCGTGGGTCACAGTCTCGGCGGACAACTCTCGATCCTGCGTGCCGCGCGGGAGGCCCCCGACAGCGGCGGGCTGAGCGGCCTGGCCGTCATCGGCGCGGGCACCTCGTACTGGCGCGTCTTCAGGCCCCTTCGTTCAGCGTGGGTCCTGGGCGGTTCCACGTTCGTCGCGGGGGTGTCGCAGCTGCTGGGCTACTGGCCCGGGCACCGGTTCGGCTTCGGCGGGCGGCAGCCCAGGGCGCTGATGCTGGACTGGGCCAGAAGTGCCCGCACCGGCCGTTACCGGCTGGCCAGGTCGGAGCCCGACCTCCTCGGTCTTCTCGGCGCGGTGACCCTGCCGGTACTGGCCATCTCCCTGGACGCCGACCATCTCGCGCCGCGCCGGGCGGTCGACTATTTCACCAGGCGGTTGACGGGCTCGGAGGTCCATCGCGTCCACCTGGACCGCACGAGTGGATCCACCCACCTCGGTCACTTCGACTGGATGAAGGAACCCGCTGTCATAGCACGCCACGTGGCCGAGTGGATCGACCTCGTCCTCGGCCGGAGCGGCACGGGCGCCCGGTGACGGGAACCGCACCGTGACGGGGTGCTCGTCGCGGTTCCGCTCACTGTCGCCATCCCTCTTGTTCGCCATCCCTCTTGTTCGAACTTGTTCGAAGCAGCCGCTCCCCACCGTGATTCTCGCTTCCCACYGGGCAGCCCCGACCGTCCGGTTCACCACGGTTGACAGACGRCTTGTCTTCGTCTCGAAGACAGCCTGTCCATCGCACGTAGGGTGCAGTCATGTCTCCCCGTCGCTACGAGCAACGGCTGCGCACGGCTGGTGCGGACCAGACCCGCCGCCGGATCCTCGACGCGATGTACGAACAGCTGCCCCGGCTCGCGAGCGTGGAGGCGGTCGCGCGGCAGGCGGGCGTGGCCCGGTCGACGGTCTACCTGGTGTTCGGCTCCCGAGCGGGGCTGTTCGATGCCCTCACCCAGGACGTGCTCGACCGGGGCGGTTTCGCGGACCTGGTGCGGGCCGTGCAGGATCCGGACCCACTCGTTCACCTGCGCGGCGGGATCACCGCAAGCGTGCGGGTGTACGCCGGGCAGCGCGACGCCCTGTGGGCCCTGCGCTCGATGGAACAGGCGCTCGATGGCGCGCTGCAACGGGCCGAGCAGGACCGTCTCGGCGGGATGGAACATCTCGCCGAACGCCTGGCCGCCCACGGCCTCCTGCGMGTGCCGGTGGCCGCCGCGGTCGACGTCCTCTGGCTGCTTACCAGCTTCGACGCGTTCGACCTGCTCTACACCGGCCGCCGGCTGTCGGTCGACGAGGTCGCGGCCCGGCTCCTGGCGACCGCCGAGCACGCGCTGCTCTGAACCGGCACACATCCCGCTGGAGCTACCCGAAGGCGGCGATCGACCTCGTCCTCGCCCAGATGGAGACCCTCACCGAGGACTGGTCCCCCGCCGACCAGTAAAACGACACTTCTCCTTGGTCATCGAGCAACCAATGCGCTGACCGGACGAGCTGCTGCCCCCGACATTCTCCGCCTCTTACGGAGATCGATACTCCTGTACTGGACGTGTACTGGACGTGTACTGGACGATAAGAGATGACCTTAACCTTGCTGAATTCGCCGAAGTTCAAAGCCGGTAGCTTCCGCTGGAAGACCTGGGCGGGCGAAGCCGCGTTAGTACTGGGTGGTCGCGGCCAGGGCCAGCAGAACCAGCGCGATCACCGCGGCGGTCGTGCGGATGCTGTTGAAGAAGTCCCAGCGCGCCCGCTGCTCGCGCCAGTCGGCCGGCGGAGACTCCGGCCGCCAGGTGGCCATGGCGTTGTTGATCGGAAGGTCGCCGCGCACGGTGACCAGGATGTTGGTGAGGACGCAGGCCGCCACGATGCCGGCCAGCACCGCGCAGGCCGTCGCACCGGTGACGCCGGCCGCGACCGCCAGGGCGATCGTAGCGATCAGATTTGTAATCTGCAGCAGCTTCATCATCCGCGGGTAGCTGATGTCGAACGCCTGCTTGACCATTACGTAGGGAGTGGGCGGCAGTGAATGCATCGCGGGCCGTACGGCGACCAGGCCGACCGTCAACGTGCCCGCCACCAGCCCGGTCAATACGAGAGAGATCACGACCAGCGCCGAGACCATCCGCTTCAGCTCTCCGTCCTGTGCATGTTGGKGACATACAGGTGACGAGCAGAGACCCGGGCTCGCCCCCGGGCGACTGTGGGGCTAAGGCATTCATACCGCAGACGACGGCTACCCGAAGGCTGGTTCACGAACCGCGTCCAGAATTACCGAAAGTTCCGGGTCATAGGGAAACGAGGCGRCTCTCTACCGAGCCGGTCACAGGCCCAGGTCGTTGATGATCCGGCCGAGCGGCTCGGGCGTGACGGACGGCTGCGGACTATCGACCGTGAGGCGGTTCATCCCCTCCAGGTAGATGTCCACTTGTTCCCTTTCATCCAAATAGGCGGTAAATATTCACATGGTTTTGTGGTCCGGGCATGACTGTGTGCCGCGCGGCCACTCGTCCAGGTAGCGCACCGTCACGGTGATGGTGTTACGCAGTTCCCGCCGTGGTGATGTCGACCTGCTGGTTGCGCCGCACCATGTCGACGATCCGGTTCACCGGTCCCACCACGAACAGCTCGTCCCCGGGCCGGAGCCGGGTGTGGCGTCCCGGCCGGTAGTCCGGCCCKCCACCGGGAGCCCCCTGGCCGTCCMGCTCCACGCCGCCGTCGGTGTCCGCGCCGCTGTCCAGATTCACGCCGCTGTCCAGATTCACGTCTCCGCCGGTGTCCGCGTTCGCGGCCGCGGTGATCACGGCGAGCACCCGGGTCCCGGTGGACAGCTCCCGCAGGGTCGGGCCGACCAGCCCGCCGCCGGCGTGGATGGTCATCCTGGCCACCAGGAACGGCGTGCGCTGCACGTAGAAGGTACTGATGACGTCGTAACCGAGCGCCGCGCCGACGAAATACGGCGTGGCCAGGGCGGACGCGCTGCGTGCCGTATGGATGCCGAAGCGCCGCTCGACCTCGTCGGCCATCGTGGTGTCGAAGATCCGCAGCACTACTCGCAGGTCGGGGTGGTGCGTGTCCGGGTCGGACTCCCGCATCCGGCCGCGGGACCACCCGCCGCCCCGCCGGGCGGCCCGCCGGGCGGGGCGGCGGGCCGCCCACGCCCCCCGCAACTCCTCGTGCGCTTCCCGGGCCGACAGCACGGCCTCCAGGTTCGCGACGTCGTCGCTGGTGAGCACCGCGATCGTGGCGGCATGGGCGAGGCCGGCCTCCAGCAGCGTCGAGCGGACGGTGGCGTCCCCGATGATCACGGGCACCCCACGTTCACGGGCGACGGGCAGGTACCGGTTGTTCTCGTCACGCTCGATCACCACCACATGCCGGCCCGCGCGCACCAGGCCGTTCATCGTGGCGACCCCCACCGAGCCGAGCCCGCATAGAATGACGTGGCCACGCACCGCCCCGGCCCGCCCGCGTCCCATCACCCGCTCCAACCGACGGCTGATGATGATGTTGGTAATGAACGCATAGACGACGGCGATCGACAGGGCGCCGAGCAGCATCAGTCCGATGCCGAACACCTGTAGCCACTCGTCGGCGGCGCCGAAGTTGAAGTCGCCGTAGCCGACCGTGGCCATCGTCGCGACCGTGAGGTAAAGCGCGTCCAGCGGGCCGAACTCGGCGGGTGCGGCCTCGTTGTGGTTGGCGTAGGTCAACCACAGCACGACCGTACCGACCATCATGATCGTTACTACGGCGGCGAGTGCGAACCGGAAGGGGGGGTCGAGCTCCCCACGGATCATCGAGACGATCTCCCGGAACCTGGCCACCGTGGCCCGCCAGACCCCCCGGACCCCTCCGGGCTCGCGGGGATCGCCGGGATCGCCATGCTCGGCCGAGCCGCCGGCCAGCGCGGCGAACAGCCGCGCGTCGTGCAGGCCCGCGACCGTCATGCCCCGCTCGTGGAACTCCGACAGCCGCCCGAGGAGCGTCAGCCGGTCGCCGGGGCGCAGCGAGACGTCGCGGGGCGGGCAGAGCTCGGGGAGGCGCTCCCCCGCGCGGCGCAGCGAGATCGGGGTCAGATCGCCATAGCGGGCCCGGAAGGCATGCCGGCCTATGATCGACTCCTCGATCACCGCGAAGACCTCGGCATCGGACCGTTCGTCCATCGGGAAGGCGTGCGTCACGTCCGAGCGGAGGCACGCCTCGACGAAGCTCGGCCCCGCGAGCTCGGCCCGGTTCAGCACCCGGACCTGGCTGAGCGCGTCCGCGAGCTGGTCGCCGAGCTGGCGGTTACTGATGGCCACGACGAGCCGGACACCGGGGGCCGTCTCGGCCGCGACCAGCGCCGTGCCCAGGTTGTCGAGGTCCGTCTCGTGACAGGACACGACCGCGAGCGCCGCGGCGATGCCGGCCTCGCGCAGCGCCCCGGCGCCACGGGTACTCTCCACCAGGACCCGCACGCCCCACCGCTCCACCCTGCGCCGGGTGGCGGGGGCGACCCGATCGTCGATGGCCACCACCGTCACACCCGACGCCCGGAGCTGTTCGGCCAGCCGGAGCCCCAGGTTGCTCAGCCCGCAGACAATGACGTGACCCGACGAGTCGGAACCACCCGAACCACCGAGACCACCGAAGGCGCCCGAACCTCCCGAGCCGCCCTGACCGTTGACAGCGCCATGCCCGCTGAGGGCACCATGAACGTTGACGGTGCCATGCCCATCGAGGGCACCATGAACGTTGACGGTGCCATGCCCATCGAGGGCACCATGAGCGTTGACGGTGCCATGCCCATCGAGGGCACCATGAACGTTGACGGTGCCATTGCCTCCGGTCACGCCGGGACTTCCAGAACCCGCTGCCATGCCACCCCCCTCCAGCACGCCGAACCGGTCCCGTCCCGGTCATGCCTCGACCGGACCATCCTCAACCGGATCGGTCCGGGGCCGATCAACACCGCTCGGCACGCCGTGGCGCACCTGGCCGGTCCTCGCCGGACCCGGCCGGGATCGGGCGCGCCACAAGGGGAACAGGCACCGCGCTGAGGTGGGGTATGGGGACTCGTCCGCTGCCGCCAGTTTGTCATACCGGCCCGCGGCGACGGCCGGGCACGGACCCGGTGGGCGGATCCGCCGCCTCCGWTAGTCTTTTCCACCGGTAAGTGGCAAAACGGTTCGGATTCGGCTACCCAGGCAGGGCGGAGAGCAGCAGTGAAGGCGAACGAAACTACTCTGGGTGAACTCCTCCAGGGTCAGTGTCAGTACGTCGTCCCGTTGTATCAACGCCCCTACAGCTGGGAACGCGCCAACCTGCGGCAACTCTGGGCCGACATCACGAGCGTGGCCGCCGCCGGTCCAGCGGCAACACACTTCCTGGGTTCGCTGGTTCTCGCGCCGAGCCCGTCAACCACGCCGGCCGGAGTGGCGATCTGGCYGGTGGTAGATGGTCAGCAACGGCTGACGGCGCTGAGCATCCTGCTCTGCGCGATCCGCGATCATGTCCGAGATGACGATCAGATGCTCGCGGCGAAAATCGACGATCTGTACCTCATGAACAGGTACGCGGCCGGAACCGAACGTTACAMCCTGTTACCGACGCGAGCCGACCGGACCGCCTGGACCGCTCTCGTCGAGCGGTCGCCGGAGGCAGGAGGCCGGGCGGGGATCGGCGACGCATACCAGTTCTTCCGCAAGGAACTCGCCGCGTTGCGCGACGCCGACGACCCGCTGGACGCARCACTGATCGAGCAGGCCGTGGTCGGTCAGCTCRCAATCGTGGAGATCGCCGCGCATGTCGACGACGACGTCTACCGCATCTTCGAATCGCTCAACCACACCGGCCGCCGGCTCACCCAGGCGGACCTGCTGCGCAACTACCTGTTCATGCGGCTACCCACCCGAGCGGACCGGGTGTACGACTGGCGGTGGTTCCCACTCCAGGAACTGCTCGGTGACAGACTGGAGGATCTGGTCTGGCTCGACCTCGTGCTCCGCGGCGACGACCGTGCCACCAAGGAGACCGTGTACCAGTCGCAGCGGCAGTATCTCCAGACGCTGCCGGACGAGGACGCCATCGAGCAGTGGATCTCCGAGCTGCATGCAAAGGCCCTGCTGTTCAGCCGGATCCTCGATCCGGACCGGGAGGAGGACCCGGTCCTGCGGCAGGCCCTGCACCGGCTGCGCCGGTGGGGGGCGGACGTCGTCCGGCCGATCGTCCTACACATGCTGATCGCGCATGCGAATGACCGTCTCGACGCCACCGAGACCGCCGCGGCACTCCGGGTGGTGGAGAGCTACCTGGTGCGGCGGATGCTGGTCGGCATCGCGAGCGCCAACAGCAACCGCATCCTCATGTCGCTCGTCAAGGAGCTCGGCGACCAGACACCGACCGCCGCCGCGGTCACGCGGGTTCTCTCCGGCCCGCGTAAGAAGTTCCCGACCGATCAGCCTGTGAAGGAAGCCGTCCTGCTCAATCCCTTCTACTGGACCGGACGCGGCCCTCAGCGCACCTATGTGTTGCGCAGCCTGGAAGAGGATTACGAGCATCTCGAACCAGTCGACTGGGGCGTGAAGCTGACGGTTGAACACATCCTCCCCCAGTCATTGTCGAGACCGGGATGGAAAGCGGTTCTCGACGCCGATGCCCACGAGGGTGAGACGCGCGACGAGCTGCACCGCAGGCTCGTCCATACTCTGGGCAATCTGACGCTCACCGCCTATAATCCGAAACTCGCCGATCACGAGTTCACCGAGAAGAAGAAGCTGCTGGCCGACAGCGGGCTGGCGATGAACCGAGAAATCGCCGGTCAGGACAGWTGGGGCCGGGAGGAGATCCAGAATCGTGGCCGGGCGCTCGCCGAGCGGATCGTGAAGATCTGGCCCGGCCCGGACGAGTCCGTAGTACCGCCGCCCCAGGACCAGCGATGGACCCTGATGAGCCGGGTACTGGCCGCGATCCCACCCGGCCGCTGGACCAGTTACTCCGACGTCGCGGAGGTGATCGGGTCCCACGCCGTCGCGGTGGGAGCCAAGCTGGCCAGTGCCCGGATCTCCAACGCCCACCGCGTCCTGCTCCTGAACGGTTCCGTCTCCCCGGACTTCCGCTGGCCCGATCCGGAACGCACCGACGATCCACGGGAGATCCTGACCGCCGAGGGTGTCATTCTCAGCAGGTCGGGCCGGGCACTGGCCCGCCAACGCATGACCGCCGCCGAACTCGCCGCCGCCGCCGATCTCGAAACCCCGGAAGAGAGCCAGGGCGCCGCCGGAACCAAGGAACGTCTGTGGGCCGCCCCGGCCGCCCGGTCCGCCGTGGGGCTCGCGGTCAGCCTGTGGCCATCAGAGCGGCGCGCGGCGGCGCCCACGGACGATGCGAACTCCGGCCTCTCCTACCGGGACCGGGTCCGGGGCTGCCTGCTGGGCGGGGCGTTGGGAGACGCGCTCGGTGCGGCAATCGAATTCCAGTCGCTTGACGAGATCCGACGGGAGTACGGGACGGCGGGGGTCATCGGCCTCACGGCCGCCTACGGGGTACACGCTCCGTTTACAGATGACACTCAGATGACGCTCTTTACCGTGGAGGGTCTGATCCGGGCCTCGGTCCGCAGCCGTTCCCGGGGCATCGCCGATCCGCCCGCGGTGCTGTGGCGCGCCTACCAGCGTTGGCTCACGACGCAGCGGCGGACCGGTCCGGCCGCCGGGGAGGTGGACGGCTGGTTGGCGGCGCAGCAGCTGATGTATGCCCGGCGCGCTCCGGGGAACGCCTGCCTGTCCGGGCTGGGGCGCCCCGAGATGGGCACGCTCGCGCGGCCGGCGAACCCCGACAGCAAGGGATGCGGGGCGGTGATGCGCTCGGCCCCGTTCGGGCTGCTCCGGCGGGGCCCGGAAACCTCCTTCGACCATGCGGTCGCATGCGCCGTGTTCACCCACGGTCATCCCTCCGGGTACCTCGCCGCGGGCGCGTTCGCATGGATCGTCGCCGCGATGGTAGACGGCGCTGGCATCACCCAGGCCACCGCATCGGCCCTCGGCCGCCTGTCGGCCGAACGCGACGGCAAGGAAGTAGCCAGAGCTCTGCGGGCGGCGCTCGGAACGGCAGCGGACGGTGCGCCCACGGCGGAACGCGTGGAATCGCTGGGCGCCGGCTGGGTCGCCGAGGAGGCGCTAGCGATCGCGGTGTACTGCGCGGTGGCGGCGCCCGACGATCCGCAGACGGCGCTGCTCGCGGCAGTCAACCACTCCGGCGACAGCGACTCGACCGGCGCGATCTGCGGGAACCTCGTTGGCGCCGCTCTGGGTGAGCCGGCGCTGCCGGCAGCCTGGCTGAAGGAGCTGGCGGGCTATGAGCTGGTCGGGCAGGTCGCGGACGATCTGGTAACCGAGATCGAGAACACCGCGACCGTCTCCGACGCCTTCGGCGCGGMCACCCCGGCCTGGTCCACCCGCTACCCCGGGAGCTGAGCTCACGCACATCAGATCTCCCATCGGTTCGAGCTGCGCCGGTGCTCCGTGGTGCTTCCGGCTCACCTGGTCGGGGGACGTTAACCTGACCGTCCCCCTACCGAAGGTCCCTTTCGGCCACCCGGGGCGGCGAGGTGAGCTGGGCTGCGAGGTGAGTTGCATGAAGGTGCGGACAACAACGGGCCGGCGATGGATCGGGGCGGTGGCGCTGCTGGCGGGCGCGCTGCTCGTGCCGCTGGGATGTGGCGGCGGTGCCGGTGGCGGCGGCTCCACCGACGTCACCACGCCGAAGCCATCGGTGTCCGGCACCACGCCGGTGCCTTCTCCGTCCGTGTCCTCCCGCTCGCCGGATGGACCGGTGGTGACGTCGCCTTCCACGACCGCGACGCCGCGGGAGCCGGTCTGGTCGAGCGAACCGCGCCGCGTCGAGCATCAGCTGTACGGTAACGCGACGGTCGTCGCGGTGCGCGGCGCGCACAACGTCGCCGGCGGGATGGCTTTCGATCGGCTGACGATCGAGTTCCAAGGGCAGCTCCCTGGCTACGAGGTGCGTTACGTGGCCGAGGTGCTGTCGCCGGGCGAGGGCGTTGCGGTCCCGCTGCGGGGGCAGGCGTTCCTGGAGGTGGTGTTGTTCCCGGCCGTGGCCCACGATGAGACCGGTAGGTCGACGCTGCGCACACCGCGGGCCGGCGGCGGGCTTCCCGCGCTCGTCCAGTATCGGATGACCGGCGACTACGAGGGATACGTCCATTTCGGCCTGGGGGTTGACGATCGGGTCGGCTTTCGGGTGCTCGAACTGTCGAACCCGTCGCGCGTGGTGATCGACCTCGCCGCCTGAGGCCTGCCGGTGAGGCCTGCCGGTGAGGCCTGCCGGTGAGGCCTGCCGGTGAGGCCTCGGCCCGTGGCCTGCCCGCGCCGCCCTGGCGCGGGCAGTTCCCTCTTTGCCGTCGCCGGTCATCGAGCCACACCGCGCCGCACCCCGAAAACCCAACACAACAGCATGATCAACTTAGGCTGCCCGGCACTGGTCCGGGAACGGCCCGTTCGGCATCGGGGGTCGGGACCTTCCGCACATGGTCTCAGGACTGGCGCGATATGGGGTGCTTGGCCTCGGCAGAGAAACATACGTGCCGGTCGGGGCACGCCGGAAGGTGTGCCCGCCCTGTGGAGATCGGGAGGCTGTCATGACGTACGTCCCACCTGGAAAGCCAGGCAGTATCGTCCATGTTACGGACCGGTACGAGAACTTCATCGGTGGAAAGTGGCTGCCGCCGCGGGCCGGTAAGTATTCGACMAACCTCAGCCCGGCCACGGCGCAGCCGATCTGTGAAATACCGCGGTCGGCGGCGGAGGATGTCGAGGACGCCCTGGACGCGGCGCACGCCGCCGCCGRCTCCTGGGCCGCCGCGTCCCCGGCGGAGCGGGCCGAGGTGCTGACCGCGGTGGCGGATGCGATCGACGCCAACCGGGAGATGCTCGCGGTCACGGAGAGCTGGGAGAACGGCAAGCCGGTGCGGGAGACGCTGGCTGCCGACATCCCGCTGGCCGCCGACCACTTCCGGTACTTCGCCGCGGCGGCGCGCACCCTGGAGGGGTCGATCTCCGAGATTGACGGCAGGACCTACGCCTATCACTTCCACGAGCCGCTCGGGGTGGTCGGGCAGATCATCCCCTTCAACTTCCCGTTGCTGATGGCGGCGTGGAAGCTGGCGCCCGCGCTGGCCGCGGGTAACTGCTCGGTGATCAAGCCGGCGTCACCGACGCCGTGGTCGATCCTCAAGCTCGCCGAGGTGATTCAGGACGTCATCCCGCCCGGCATCATCAACATCGTCAACGGGCCCGGCGCCGAGGTCGGCAGAGCCCTGGCCACCAGCCCGAAGATCGCGAAGATCGGGTTCACCGGTGAGACCACGACCGGCCGGCTGATGATGCAGTACGCGGCGCAGAACATCATCCCGGTCACCCTGGAGCTGGGCGGAAAGTCCCCGAACATCTTCTTCGAGGACGTCCTGGCCGCCGACGACGCCTATCTGAACAAGGCGGTCGAGGGGCTGGTGCTGTATGCGTTCAACAAGGGCGAGGTGTGCACCTGCCCGTCCCGGGCGCTGATCCAGGAGTCGATCTACGACGAGTTCATGGCGCGGGCGCTGGAACGGGTCGGCCGGATCCAGCAGGGCAACCCGTTGGACCCGGCGACAATGCTGGGCCCGCAGGTCTCCGCGCAGCAGCTGTCAAAGATCGGCTCCTACGTGGACATCGGCCTGGCTGAGGGCGCCGAACTGCTGGCCGGTGGGCACCGGACGCRGCTGGCCGGAGAGTTCGCGAACGGCTACTTCTTCGAGCCGACGCTGCTGAAGGGCCACAACAAGATGCGGGTCTTCCAGGAGGAAATCTTCGGCCCGGTGCTGGCTGTCACCACCTTCAAGGACGAGGCCGAGGCGTTGGCCATCGCCAACGACACGCCTTACGGGCTCGGTGCCGGTGTGTGGACGCGGGACGGTGCCCGCCAGTTCCGGATKGGCCGGGGCATCAAGGCCGGCCGGGTCTGGGTCAACTGCTACCACCAGTATCCGGCGGGCGCGGCATTCGGCGGATACAAGGTGTCCGGCATCGGCCGCGAAAACCACCGGATGATGCTGGAGCACTACAGCMAGACCAAGAACATGCTGGTCAGCTACGACGAGAACGCGCTCGGCCTGTTCTAGGGTCTCGGAGTCCAGGGTTCCGGAGTCCAGGGTTCCGGAGTCCTTTGGCATTTCCCATCGACGATTCCCCTGACTGGAGGATGTTATGAAGGCAGCAGTTGTCACCGATTTCCGGGCACCGTTGCGTATCGAGGACCGGGACGTCCCGGTGCCGGGGCCGGGCCAGATCCTGGTACGGATGGAGGCCAGCGGTCTGTGCCACACCGACATCCACGCGGCGCACGGTGACTGGCCGGTGAAGCCGACTCCCCCGTTCGTCCCTGGTCACGAGGGCGTCGGCGTGGTCAAGGCCGTGGGCGCCGGGGTGACCGGGCGCGCGATCGGCGACCGGGTCGCGATCCCGTGGCTCGGTCACGCCTGCGGACGCTGCCGCTACTGCGTCGGCGGCTGGGAGACGCTGTGCGAAAGCCAGCGCAACAGCGGCTACTCGATCGACGGTGCGTTCGCCGAGTACGCGGTGGCCGACGCGGACTACACGGTGCCGGTGCCCGGTGACGTGCCGTCGTTCGACGCCGCGCCGCTGACCTGCGCCGGCGTGACCACCTACAAGGCCATCAAGGTAGCCGGGGTGACCCCGGCCGAGACGGTGGCCGTGTTCGGCATCGGCGGGCTGGGCCACCTGGCGTTGCAGTACGCCCGCATCGCGGGTGGTTTCACCGTCGGGGTCGACGTCACCGAGGCCAAGCTGGAGCTGGCCACCGAACTGGGCGCCGACCACGTGGTGAACGCGCGGACCGCCGACCCGGTCGAGGCCATCCAGCGGCTGGGCGGCGCCGACGTGGCGGTCGCGCTCGCCGCGTCGCCCCGTTCGTTCGAGCAGGCGTTCGCCTCGCTGCGGCGCGGCGGCCGGCTGGTCTGCGTGGCCCTGCCGGCGGATGGCACGATGTCCATCCCGATCTTCGACACGGTCCTGAAGGGGATCACGGTCAAGGGATCGATCGTCGGCACCCGCAACGATCTGGCCGAGGTGTTCCGGCTGCACGCGGCCGGCCGGACCAGGGTGATCGCTTCCGGCCGGAAGTTGGACGACGTCAACGCCTGCATGGACGAGGTCCTGGACAGCAGGGTCCCGGCCCGGCTGGTGTTCGAGTTCTGATCTGGCCCATTCCGACCGGTCCGGCCTGATCAAATTTGACCCGATCTAACGCGATCTAACGCGATCTGATCCGGTCTGACCCGGTCTGATCTGGTCTGACCCGGTCTGACCTGGTCTGCTTTGATCTTGCCCGCACGGCCATCGGTCCTCATCCCCCCAACGGGGAAGGGAACACGAGGAGAATCCCGAAAGGGGGAAAGACCATGAGTCCGCTTACCGTGGGCGTGGCCATGGAGACCGCGCCCGGCGAGCGTCGGGTGGCCATGGTTCCGCAGGTCGTGGGCCGATTGGTCGGCTCCGGTCTCGACGTGCTCGTCGAGACCGGAGCCGGACGTGGCGCATGGTTTCCCGACGGCGCCTATGCCGAGGCCGGCGCCACCGTCGTCGCACGGCTCGACCTGTTCGCGCGGGCAGACGTGGTGGTGTCGGTCAGCCTCCCGGACCCGCGGACGCGCGCGTTGCTGCGCGGCGGGCAGACCCTGGTAGGGCTGCTGGCGCCGTTGCCGCGGCCGCRGGTGATGGCGCAGCTGGCCGAGGCGGGGGTGACCGCGGTGAGCCTCGACGGRCTGCCGCGGACGCTGAGTCGGGCCCAGTCCATGGACGCGCTGACCTCCCAGGCGAATGTGGCCGGGTACAAGGCGGTGCTGGTCGCCGCCGACGCCTACCCGCGTTATTTCCCGCTGCTGATGACGGCGGCCGGCACGGCCCGGCCCGCCGAGGTGCTGGTGCTCGGCGCGGGCGTGGCCGGGCTGGCCGCGATCGGCACGGCCCACCGGCTCGGCGCGGTCGTCCGCGGTTACGACGTCCGCCCGGAGGCGCGGGGCGAGGTGACCTCGCTCGGTGCGAGTTTCCTCGACCTGGGTGGGCCCGACCTGGGCGGGGTGGCCGGCGGAGCGGGTCAGGGTGGCTATGCCCGGGCGTTGACCGCCGAGGAACTGGCGGGCCAGCAAGAGGCGCTGGCTGCCGCCGTCGCCCGCCATGACGTCGTCATCACCACCGCTCAGGTTCCCGGCCGCCGGCCGCCGCTGCTGGTGACGGAGGAGGCGGTCAAGACGATGCGGCCCGGGTCGGTCGTCGTGGATCTCGCCGCGAGCCCCCTCGGGGGCAATGTGGAGATCTCCGCGCCGGATGAGACGGTGGTCACCGCGGGTGGCGTCACCGTGATCGGCGCCGGCAACCTGCCGGCCCTGATGCCKGCTGCGGCATCGGCCGCCTATGCCCGCAACGTTGCCGCGTTGCTGGGCCATCTGGTCCACGACGGCGCGCTCACCATCGACACCGCCGACGAGATTCAGGCCGGGGTCGTCATCACCCACGCCGGCCGGGTCGTCCACCCCGCCACCGCCGCCCTGCTGACCGGCGGCTCCGCGGAAAGCCAGTCTGGAGCGTGAGGACATGACCGAGACGTTGGTCACCGACCTGACCGTCCTCGTCCTGAGCCTGCTGGTCGGGTTCGAGGTCATCAGCAAGGTGCCGTCCACCTTGCATACACCGTTGATGTCCGGCGCGAACGCGATCCACGGCATCGTCGTCGTCGGCGCGATGCTGGTCGCCGCGACAGCGCACACCCCACTGGGCTACGTCCTGGTGTTCTTCGCCGCCGCGTTCGCCGCGATGAACGTGGTGGGCGGCTACGTGGTGACGGACCGGATGCTGGAGATGTTCCACCGGCGCCCGGCCGCGGAGCGAAGCCGGCTCGCAGGGCAGAACCAGCCGGCAGGGCAGAACCAGCCGGCAGGGCAGAACCAGCCGGCAGTGGGGAGTGAGCGGTCATGAGCGGCTCGGACACGGCGATCCGCCTGCTGTTCCTGGCCGCGGCGAGCTRCTTCGTCCTCGGCCTGCACCTGATGAACTCGCCCGCGACCGCCCGCCGGGGCAACCAGCTGTCCGCGGCCGGGATGGTGGCGGCCGTCGGGACCGCCGTCGGGCTGCTGGCCCGGGACGGCGTCATCACCGCTACCGGCCTGATCGTCCTGATCGCCGGTGTGCTCCTGGGATCCGGCGCGGGCCTGTATGCGGCGCGGACCGTGCGGATGACCGCGATGCCGCAGCTGGTCAGCGTGTTCAACGCGGTCGGCGGCGGCGCGGCGGCGCTCGTCGCGTTCGCCGAGGTGGCGCGGTTGGGCGGCGCGGCCGGGCTGGCCGGGGCCTCCGGTCAGACCACCGTGACCGTCGGCCTCGACGTCGTCATCGGCGCGGTGACCTTCTCCGGCTCGCTGGTGGCCGCCGGCAAGCTGCAGGGCCTGATCAGTGGCGCGCCGGTGCTGTTCCGCGGCGCCCGACTACTGAACGCCGCGCTGGCCGCGGTCGCCGTGACCGGCGTGGCGGCGATCGTCGCTKGTCACGGTGGGACGATCGCGCTGTCGATCGTCGCGGCCGCCGCGCTGGGCTTAGGCGTGACGATGGTGCTGCCGATCGGCGGCGCGGACATGCCGGTGGTGATCTCGCTGCTGAACGCGTTCACCGGGACGGCCGTGGCGATGGCCGGTTTCGTGCTCGACAGCACCGTTCTCGTTATCGCGGGCGCGCTGGTGGGGGCGTCCGGCTCCATCCTCACCGTGCTGATGGCCGAGGCGATGAACCGGTCGATCCCGGCCATCATCGTCGGTGGTTTCGGCACCGCGGACTCGACCGGAAACGCCGGCGCGGCGKCCTCGGCCCCAGTGCGGTCGGTCGCGGCGGACGACGCGGCCCTGCAGCTGGCGTACGCGTCGAAGGTCATTATCGTGCCCGGCTACGGGCTTGCGGCGGCGCGGGCCCAGCATGAAGTAGTCGAGCTCGCCGACCTGCTCACGCAGCACGGGGTGGACGTCTGCTACGCGATCCACCCGGTCGCCGGCAGAATGCCGGGCCACATGAACGTGCTGCTGGCCGAGGCGCACGTCCCCTATCCGCAGATGAAGGAACTGGCCGAGGTCAACCCCGAGTTCGCGCAGGCCGATGTCGCCCTGGTCGTCGGCGCCAACGACGTGACCAACCCGGCGGCCCGCCGTCCCGGCAACGCGATCTCCGGTATGCCGATCCTCGACGTCGACCAGGCGAAGAGCGTCATCGTCATCAAACGCTCCATGGGCCACGGCTACGCCGGCATCGACAACGAGCTGTACACCGACCCGAAGACCGGAATGCTCTTCAACGACGCGAAAGYCGGCCTGAGCGCGCTCACCGCCGCCATGAAGACACTCGTGCACTGACCTCCCCGGCGGTCCGTCCTCCCCGGCGGTCCGATGATGCTGCTCGGCCTCTTGGCAGATGGTTCACCAGGCCGTTCCCTGAGCGATCCCGGCTGCACGCGGAGTGGGATGCGGATGTKGATACGGCCCTACGTCGTACCGGGATGGTGTGGTGCGGTGGGTGCGGGTGGGACACTCGTCGGGTGATCGGCGGGGCAGGGTGATCGGCGGGGGCACATCGCGCGCAGCCTTCGATCGTGCGCACCTTTCTCACCGAACGCTTTACCGACCCGTATCTCACCCGGTCCGAAACCGGCTACCAGGAACTACTCGCCACGGTCTCGGCACACCAGGTCCACGCCGCTCGCCGCCGGTACGACACCGGCGGCGAGCGGCGTGATCACGCGTGAACCCGGCCTCCCCGAGGACCTGACAGGCCTTGACCGTCAGTCACGATCTGGCGCATCGGCACCATCGGCACCCGGCCCTACGCGGCGACGGCCTCCAGCGCGCGGTCGAAGTGCCGATGGGCGGCCACGGCCGTGGCGAACGCGGAACCGAAGTCGCCGAGCACGGACGGCCCCGCAAGGTCGCGGACCGTCACGACACCCCGGTCGGACACCACCGCGTCACCCTGGTCGGCGACCCGCGCGCCCGGCAAGGATGCGATCTCGAGCAGCGACACCCCCGCGCCGACCGCGCCGATCGGCTTCGCGTGCTTGTACGCCTCGCCGACGTAGTGCACGGCCTCGCCGTTGTGTGTCAGTGCGGTGACACCGCGCTCGCCCGGGGCGACGAACACCGCGTCGTAGAGGACCGAGGACATGGTCACCAGCGTTCGGTCCACCGGCAACGCGTCGCCGGACACCGTGGCGAGCATGCCTCCGTGCGGCGCGAGAACCTCCAGGATCGCGCCCTGTTCGCGCAGCGCGGCGGTGGCCGAACGCAATGCCACCTCGTCCACGCCGTCCGCCGCGAGCACCGCGATCCTGCGGGTGGCCACCCCGCTGGGCTGGTCGGCCTGACTCAGCGCGGGTGAGGATCGTCCGTGGTTCGGGGTGCTCTCCGGTGGCACCGGCAGTCCGAGGTTCTCGGCGACCCCGGCCGCGAGTTCGTGGTCCACCTGGGCGAGATGTCCCAGGACACGCTCCTTGATCTGGGTGTAGTCGACCTTGCCGAGCTCAAAGCTGAACGCGTCGACGATGTRCCGCCGCTCCCAGGAGGACATGCTGTTCCAGAACAGGGTGGCCTGGCTGTAGAAGTCCTTGAAGCTCTCGCTCCGCTTACGGATCGTGTTCCCGTCGACCCGCTCGGCGTAGTGCACGTACCCGCCGTGCGCCGGATCGGAGAGCACCGGGCAACCGCCGCTGATCGAGTTCGGGAAGTACGACGTCTGGCTCTGCTGGATGCGATGCTGCCCGTAACCGTCGCGGGAGTTGTTATGCACCGCCGCGACCGGCCGGTTGACCGGCAGCTGGGCGAAGTTCGGGCCGCCGAGCCGGATCAGCTGGGTGTCCAGGTAGGAGAACAGCCGGRCCTGCAGCAGCGGGTCGTTCGTGAAGTCGATGCCGGGGACGACGTTCTGTACGCAGAACGCCACCTGCTCGGTCTCGGCGAAGAAATTGCCGGGGTTGYGGTTGAGCACCAGCCGTCCCACCGGCCGCACCGGCACCCGCTCCTCAGGGATGATCTTCGTCGCGTCGAGAAGATCGAAGTCGAACGCGTGCTCGTCGGATTCCGGCACGAGCTGCACGCCGAGTTCCCACTCCGGGAACGTACCGTTCTCGATCGACTCCCACAGGTCCCGCCGGTTGAAGTCGGGGTCCTTGCCCGCGATCTTCTGTGTCTCGTCCCAGACCAGGGAGTGCGTGCCGAGCTTCGGCCGCMAGTGGAACTTGACGAAGGTCCCCTGCCCGGCGGCATCGACGAACCGGAAGGTGTGCACGCCGAAGCCCTGCATCATCCGGTAGCTGCGCGGCAGCGCCCGGTCCGACATCAGCCACATCATCATGTGCATCGACTCGGGGACGAGACTGACGAAGTCCCACAGGGTGTTGTGCGCGGAGGATGCCTGCGGGATCTCGTTGTGCGGCTCCGGCTTCACCGCATGGACGAAGTCGGGGAACTTGATGCCGTCCTGAATGAAGAACACCGGCATGTTGTTACCGACGAGATCGAAGTTACCCTCCTCGGTATAAAATTTTACGGCAAATCCGCGTACGTCCCGGACCGTGTCCGCGGAACCGCGGGAACCGCCGACGGTCGAGAACCGTACGAACACCGGGGTACGCCGGCCGTCCTCGCCCAGGAAGTGCGCCCGGGTCACGTCGGCGAGCGACTCGTACGCCTCGAAGTACCCGTAGGCACCGGCACCACGGGCGTGGACGACCCGCTCGGGGATGCGCTCGTGATCGAACCGAGTGAGCTTCTCTCGGAAGTGGAAGTCCTCCAGCAGCGTCGGACCGCGTTCCCCCGCCGCGAGCGAGTCGTCGGTGTGTTCGACACCGATCCCCTGGTCGGTGGTCATGCGGGCGCCGTCGTCGCCGACTCGGACGGCGTCGAGTTGCTGCTGCTTCGCGTCGTCCCGGGGGAGGCGCGACGTCCCGGGATCGGTCATGATGGTCACCTCGCTGACTACCTGATGCTGTCCGGGCGTACCCGGACCTACCCGCGACGACACGAGTAAACCTCGCTTCCGGACGGCGTCGCGCCGGCGTCGCGGTCTTCCCCGCCGCCAGCGGGAACCAGCGAGGAACCAGCGACGAACCAGCGACRAACCAGCGAGGAGGCATCCGTTGCGGGAGAACCTGGCGGAGTCGCGCAGCATCGCCCGGCTACTCCACCCGCGCACGGTCGCCGTGGTGGGGGCGAGCCGCGAGCCGGGCTCGATCGGTCACGAGATCTTCCGTCGGCTGCTCGCCAGCGAGTTCACCGGCTCTGTCTATCCGGTCAACGCCGCGGCAACCCATGTGGCGTCCGTCTACGCCTACCGAGACCTGCGCGACGTCCCAGTCGAGATCGACCTCGTGGTCGTCGCGGTGCCGGCGCCACGGGTCGCCGAGGTCATGCGGGCCTGCGCGGAGAAGGGGGTACGCGGCGTCATCGTGGTCGCGGCCGGCTTCGCCGACGGGGGTGACGAGGGACGGGCCCGGCTCGCGGACGTTATCCGGATCGCCCGTGACGGCGGCATGCGACTGATCGGGCCGAACGCGATGGGCGTCATCAACACCGTCCCGACGGTCCGGCTGCACGCCACCTTCGCGGTCGGCGACCCCCCGCCCGGCCGGGTCGGCCTGTTCACCCAGTCCGGGGCKCTCGCGGGCACGTTCCTCACCGACGCCTCCCGGCGCGCRCTGGGCATCTCCACGTTCGTCTCGATCGGGGACCGCTCGGACGTCTCCTGCAACGACCTGCTGCGGTACTGGCGCTCCGATCCACGAACCGGCGTGGTCATGCTGCATCTGCAGAGCCTGGGCAACCCACGCCGGTTCGCCCGGATCGCCCGCGAGCTCAGCCGGCACAAGCCGGTCGTGGCGCTCAAGAGCGGGCGGGAGGCCGCCCACAGCGACATCGGCGCCCTGTTCAGCAGCGCCGGGGTGATCCGCGTCGACACGTTGAGCCAGCTGTTCGACACGACCCAGCTGCTGGCCTGCCAACCGCTGCCGGCCGGCCGGCGGGTCGGCATCGTCGGGACCTCCAGCGCGCTCGCGGCGCTCGCCGCCGACGCCTGCCGTACCTACGGGCTCGACGTGCCGGCGCTGTCCGCCTCGACCTGCGCCGGCCTCGCCACGCTGGTCGGCCATCGGTACGCCACGAACCCCGTCGATCTCGGGCCGCTGGCCGATCCGGACCGGTTCGACGCCGCGCTGCGCGCGGTCGCGACCTCCGGGGACGTCGACGCGATCATCACCCTGGTCACCCCGCACGCGCAGGTCGACCGGCTGGCGAGCTCGGTGCGCGCGGTGGCCGTCGAGAGCGGCCTGCCGCTGCTCGCCTCCTTTCTCGGGCAGGATGGGATCCCCGCCCAACTGGCTGTCCGGGACGGCTCGGGTACCCCGGGCCCGGGGTCGGTGCCGTCCTACGCCTCGCCGGAGTCGGCCGCGCTCGCGCTGTCCCGCGCGGCCGACCATGCCGCCTGGCGGGCCCGGGACCAGGGCAGCGTCCCCGTGCTGGCCGGCATCGACCTGGACCGCGCCCGCGCCGAGGCCGAGCGCTACCCGAAGGACGGGGCGTGGCTGCCCGATGCCGCCGTCGCGACCCTGCTGGCCGGGGTCGGCCTGCGCGCCTGGCCGAGCCGGCGGGTCGGCGACCAGGCCGAGGCCCTCGCCGCGGCGGAGGCGTTCGGGTGGCCGGTGGCGCTGAAGATCGCCGACGAACGGTTCCGCAGCCGGCTCGACGTCGGCGCCGTCCAGCTCGGAGTCGACGATGCGGCCGGGCTCACGCAGGCCTGGCAGGCCATCCGCGCCGCCGTCGGGCCGGGCGACATGCTCGTGCAGCCGATGGCCCCGGCCGGGGTGTCGACCGTGGTGCGGCTGCGGCAGGATCCCATCGTCGGTCCGCTGCTCTCACTGCGCCTGGGCGGGGTCGTCGCGGACCTGCTCGTCGACCCGCTCTCCCGCACGCTGCCGCTGACCGACCGGGACGCGGCCGAGCTCATCCAGGAGATCCGCGGCAGTGTGCTGCTGCTCGGCGGCTCCGGGGCGCCCGCCGCCGACACCGACGCCCTGGCCGACCTGCTGCACCGCGTCGCCCGGCTCGGGGAGGAACTGCCGRCCATCGCCGAGATCCTGCTCGATCCGGTGCTTGTCGGCCGCCGCGGCGTCGTGCTGCTGCACGCCGGCATCCGCCTGCTCCCGCCCGAGACGGAGCCACGGACACTGCCGCGCGCGCTCGCCGCCGGCGGTTGAGCCCGCTCCTCGGGCGCGGGGGGACTCCTCGCCCGGGGACTGTACGGTCGAGGAGTCAACACCGGCACGGACCCAGCCGGCACGGACCCAGCCGGTAMCCGATCCAGCGGATTCGAGGACATGGATGACCGCCCGACAGAGGATCGCGTTCCAGGGCGAGCGGGGAGCCAACTCCCACATCGCCTGCCGGGACGTCTATCCGGACTACGACGCGGTCCCTTACCAGACCTTCGACGAGTGCTTCTCCGCRCTGGAGGAGGGTGAGGTGGACCTGGCGATGATCCCGGTGGAGAACTCCACCGCGGGTCGGGTCGCCGACATCCACCATCTGCTCCCCCGCCCCGGGGTGCACATCATCGGCGAGTACTTCCTGCCGATCCGTCWCCAGCTGCTCGGCCTGCCCGGGGTGACCCTCGACGAGGTGAAGACGGTGCACAGCCATCCCCAGGCGCTGGCCCAGTGCCGGGAGGCGCTGCGCACGCTGGGTCTGACGGCGGTCGCCCACGCCGACACCGCCGGGGCCGCCCGGGAGATCGCCGAGGCTGGCGATCCGGCCAGGGCCGCGATCGCCTCCCGGCTCGCCGCCGAGGCGTACGGGCTGCAGATCCTCCAGGCCGATCTCGAGGACGCGGAGCACAACACGACGCGGTTCCTCATTCTGTCCGGCGAGAACCTGCGCGCGGCCGCCGGTGTCGGCCCGATCGTCACGACGTTCTTCTTCAAGGTGCACAATCGGCCCGCCGCGCTCTACAAGGCCCTCGGCGGCTTTGCCACGAACGGGGTCAACATGACCCGCCTGGAAAGCTACATGGTGGGCGGGGGCTTCGTCGCCACCCAGTTCCTCGCCGACATCGAGGGCAGCCCGGAGGAGCCGGCCGTCGCCCGCGCCTTCGAGGAGCTGTCCTTCTACGCCGACCACCGCATCCTCGGCGTCTACCGGGCGAGCCGGTACCGGGAACGGATCAGCACCGGTTCCGGGGCCTGATCGGCCGCCGGTGGAACGCGCCCCGGCAGAAGCCCGGTAGGAAAGGACCAGCCGCTGCCCGGCTGGCCCCCGATGCCCGCCGGTCCAGATCTCACCGCGCCGCGGTGGCCTCACCCGGCGGCGTCGGCGAGATTGGGCAGCCCCGACACCGCTGGAGCCCATCGCGGGACGGCCTACCCACAGCACTGGTTGCAAGCACCTGCAGCCACAGAGATACGATTCAAGATCTTTGGACTGTGCCGGTCCGGTTCCGGGCCCGGCCGCGCATCGGGGGAGGGCCCATTGGACGATGAGCGCTGGACGCAGTGCACACCGTCCGAGTACGCCTGGGAGCGTGCGGCCCTGTCCTATCTCAAGGYGCAGCTACCAAMCGGGGATCCCTACCGGGCTTGGGCGAACGCCGAGTTTCTCGGGTCCGACGGTTCCGTCAACGAGGTCGACCTGCTTCTCGTCCTGCCGGCGGGCATCGTCGTGCTGGAGATCAAGTCCTGGTCYGGTGTCCTCGTGGGAGACGCGGGCACCTGGCGTCAGAGCCACCGCGCCCCGGTCGACAACCCCGTCATCGGAGCAAACCGCAAGGCCCGCAAACTGAAGTCGCTGCTGGTTTCCCGGCCGGCGATGCGGGGCCGACGGGTGCCATGGGTGGAGGGCGCGGTATTCCTGAGCGACGCGCGGCTGGAGATCCGCCTTGTCCCAGAAGGCCGGGCGCACGTCTTCGGACGGCATGACCAGACCCAGCTGCCGAGTTTCCTGGACTTCGCGCGGCAGCCCGGCCGGGTGGACGGCGAGCTCAGTAATGCCCTGGCCCGGGCCGTCGACCAGGCCGGAATCCGCCCGTCCCAGCGGGCGCGGACCGTCGGCAGCCTTCGCCTGGAGCTGCCCGCCTTCCAGGAGGGCGTCGGCTGGCAGGACTTCCTCGCCCGCAACCAGCGGTTTCCCGACGACCGGCCGCGGCGGGTGCGGATCTATCTGGCCAGTGGTGTGGAGTCGGTGCACCAGCGTGACCAGCTCGTGCGGGCCGCCGAGCGGGAGTACCTCGCACTACGCGGCATCGACTATCCGGGGATCGCGGCGCCGATCGACTTCGTCGAGCACGATCTGGGCCCCGCGCTCGTCTTTCCCCACGATCCCGAGCTGATCCGGCTGGACCATTTCCTCCAAGAACACGAACGCGAGCTGTCCTTCGACGATCGGTTGGCACTGCTGCGCGTCCTTGCCGAGACCATGGCGTACGCCCACCGGCGGGTGCTGACGCACCGGGGCYTGAGCCCGCGATGCGTCTGGGTTCGGCGCCGGTCCGACCGCTTCGCCCTCCAGATCACGGACTGGCAGACGGCCTCCCGCGGCTCCGAATCGACGTCAGGGATACCGAGCACCACCGGCCCGGCCACGTCGACGGGGGGCTACGTCGAACTGGCCGACGACGCCGCCGCGGCCTACTTCGCACCCGAGTGGAGCTGGGGCACGGCGAAGGGGGTCACCCTCGACGTCTTCGGGGTCGGCGCCATCGCCTACCGGATCTTCACCGGGAAACCCCCCGCGGCCTCATCCGGGGAGCTCAGCCGACGTCTGTCCGAACACAACCGACTGTTACTCGCCGAACAGGTTGATGCCGTCTCCGAGGAGCTCAACGAGCTCGTCGCCCGGGCGACCGAGGCCGACCCGGAGCAACGCACCCGGGACATGGCCGCGTTCCTGCTCGATCTCGACCTGGTTCGGGAACGGCTGGCCGCCATCGCGGAGGAGGCACCGGTTGTCGTTGATCCCCTGGAGGCCGAGGCCGGCGCCGAACTGGAGGGCGGATTTTCGGTCCTCGGCCGGCTGGGCCGCGGCTCGACGGCGCTCGCTCTGCTCGTCGAGCGGGACGGCGGGCGCGCGGTTCTCAAGGTGTCGTTGGACCGAGACAGGGATCCGCGGTTGGTCGCCGAGGCCGAGACGCTGCGCACCCTCAGCGAGCATCCCGGTGTCGTGCAGCTGCTGAGCGACGGCGTGATCGACGTCGGCCCACGCCGGGCCCTGTTGATCACTTCAGCCGGGGAACGCACCCTCGCCCAGGAGCTGCGCGAGCGAGGCCGACTACAACCGGAATGGCTCCAGGGGTGGGGCGACGACCTGCTGGAGATCGTCCAGCACCTACAGCGGGCCGGGCTGGCGCATCGCGACATCAAGCCGGACAACCTCGGCGTCGCCGAACGTGGCGGCAGGGGCAAGAAGCGGCAGCTCGTCCTGTTCGACTTCTCCCTGGCGAAGGAGCCGTTGGAGGCCATCGAAGCCGGCACCCGCCCGTACCTCGACCCGTTCCTCGGCCGCGGCGAGCGCCGCCGATGGGATCAGGCTGCCGAGCGATACGCCGCGGCGGTGACGCTCTACGAGATGGCGACCGCACGCCGGCCCGAGTACGGAACCCATGGCGGGCATCCGAGTTTCGTCGACGCCGACGTGGCGATCGAACCCGAGCTGTTCGACCGGTCGTACGCGACCGGTCTCACCGAGTTCTTCCGCCGAGCGCTGCACCGGGACGTCAGACAGCGCTTCGACACCGCGGAGGACATGCGCCGCGCCTGGAACGCGATCCTGGCCGAACCGGCCAGCGTGGTCCCGCAGCCGCCCTCCGCGCGCATCAGCCGGGACACGCCCATCGGCGCCGCCGGTCTGTCCCGCCCGGTGCTGTCGGTGTTCGAACGGCTGTCGATCGATACGGTGGGCGGCGCGCTCGACCTGTCGCCCGCCCAGGTCGTCTGGCTGCCCGGCATCGGTACGAAGACCCGCCAGCAGTTGCGTGCGGACCTGGACCGGCTGGCCGGCCAGGTCACCTCCTCCCCGGCCGAGCGGCCCACCGAGCCGACGCTCCTCGACCGCGTCGCCGCCGGGCTCATCCCCCGCGCGACCGACCGGGCCGTCGCCGAAGCCCTGCTCGGCCTCGGCGAGCAGGGCGGCAACGCATGGACGAGCGTGCGCGACGCGGCCAAGGCCCTTGACCGCGAGCAACGTACCGTCCGGCAGGCGGTAGCCAGGTTCGAGCGGCATTGGCTGGCCCTCGACGGGATGCGAGAGTTGCGGGACACCATCGTCAAGGTCGTCGAGTCGGTCGGTGGGGTCGCCTCCGCCCGGCACTGCGCGGCGGCCCTGCTCGACTTTCRGGGCAGCACGGTGGAGGAACCGCTGCGCTCCCGGCTCGCCGAGGCCGTCGTACGCGCGGCGATCGATGCCGAGCTGGCCGACGACTCCCCCCGCGACGACACCACCCACGACACCACCCACGACGCCTCCGGCGGTTCCGAGATGGGTGGCGATCCACGGCTGGTGTACAGCCGAGAGCCCAACGGCATCCTCGTCGCAGCCGGCCCCGCGCGCGCCGGGGACGGGCCCTCCACCGCCGATCGGTTGGACTGGGCCTCCCGGCTCGGCGGCGCGGCCGACGACCTCGCCGGCGCGGACCCGCTGCCGGCTCCGGCTCGGGTCATCGAGACGTTGCGCGCCGTCCGCGCCCCCGGCGACACCGACCCCTCCCTGATCTTCCCCGAACGGCTCCTCGACGTCGCCATGATCGCCTCCGAGAACGCCGCGGTGACGCCGCGCCTGGAGGTCTACCCGCGAGGCCTCGACGCGGGACGGGCGCTGCGGCTGGCCGCCGGGGCGCTGTACGGCCGCACGGAGCTGACCCCCGAGCAGGTGGCCGAGCGGATCATCGTGCGGTTCCCGCACGCGGGCGCGCTGCCCGGCCGTCCCGAGCTGGACGCCCTGCTCGACGCGGCCGGGGTGCCGCTGTGCTGGGACGACGAGAAAAAGCGGTACGTGACCCGCCGCATCGAGGTGACCGGGCTCACCTCCCTGGTCACCTCCCGTGGAACCAGGCCGCGCTGGAGCACCGGCGCGGGCGCCGCCTGGACGACAATGGGATGGCGCCGGGTCTYCGACGAGGTGCTGGCCGCGGATGACCGGCTCACCCGTTCGCTGGTGGACGGCGGCTGGCTGGTGCTGTCGGTGCCGCCGCGGCGACTCGCCCGGGCCGAACGCTGCCTGGCCGCGCAGGATGTCACCGTTGTCGACGCGGAACAAGCCCTGCTCGCGGGGATGCGGGAGTTCTGCGCCCAGCACCGGGTGCAGTGGTCGATCGTCCTGGCGGCCGACGCCGCCGACCGATCGTCGCGCGACTGGGCCAACCTCTCAAGGGTCGCGCAGGCCGGGCTCGCCGGTGTGCGGGCCTCGATCGAGGCCGCGGGGCCGGCGGTGCTGATCACGAATGCGGGGGTGGTCGCCCGGTACGATCCGGCGCTGGTGGTACTGGATGAGCTGCGCGCATCGGTGCGGATGGCGACCGAGACATCACCGGTGCGTACGGTGTGGCTGCTCGTACCCTGGGCCGACGTGGACAAACAACCGTTGTTGGATGGTGGCGCTCCCGTGCCCCAGTTCGGCAACCAGGGCCTGGCGCTGTCCGAGGAGTGGATTGTCCGGCACGAGTCTCGGCTCGCCGACGGCGCTGAGGGAGGAGCAGCGTGATCGAGGCGAGACGCCTGTTGGCCGATCTCCAGCGGCAGGTCCGCGGCCTGGAGGCGGACCTGCGCGCGCGGGCCCGGTCGGACCGGGACGTCGACGATCGGCTGCACAAGCGGTACCAGGAGGCGAAGACCGGCTGTCGCACCGGCGTCGGCTACGAGACGTGGCTCGACCAGCAGCTCACCCAGGTGGCGGTCGGTTGGGTGCTGGCCTGCGTGTTCACCCGATTCTGCGAGGACAACACGCTGCTGGGACGTCCGATGCTGGCCGGCCCGGTCCGCCCCGAGCAGGAGGCCGACGAGACAGGCGAGGCCAGGGAACGGGTCGACGGGGTGGCCGAGGCCCGGGAATGGCAGACTTTCTACTTCCAGGCGGAGGACCACAAGAATGACTCCGACCTGGACTACCTGCGGGCGGCGGTCGCCCGGCTGGAGGYGTACGACGCAACCCGGGATCTGGTCAACCGGCACAACCCGCTGCACCTGGTGGACATCTCACCGGACGCGGCGACCGGCCTGCTGGAGTTCTGGCGGCGGATCGACCCGGAAACCGGCGCTCTCGTCCACGACTTCTCCGATCCGGCGTCCTCCACCCGCTTCCTCGGCGATCTGTACCAGGATCTTTCCGAACAGGCACGTAAGGACTACGCGCTGCTCCAGACCCCCGAGTTCGTCGAGGAGTTCATCCTCGGCCGGACCCTTGCCCCGGCGATCGACGAGTTCGGCCTCGCCGAGGTTCGGATGATCGACCCGGCCTGYGGCTCCGGGCACTTCCTGCTCGGCGCCTTCGACCTCCTGCTCGACCGGTGGCAGAAGCAGGAACATGGGATTGACGTCAAGGTCCACGTGGAGCGCGTACTCGGCCAGGTCCACGGTGTCGACATCAACCCGTTCGCGGCGGCGATCGCCCGGTTCCGCCTCGTCATCGCCGCACYGGCCGTCTGCGGGATCACCCGGCTCGTCGACGCCCCCGTCTGGCGCATCCGCATCGCCATCGGTGACTCCCTGCTGTGGGGCACCGAGGATCAGCAGGACGAACTCGACGGCGTCGCCACCCACGCCCTGACGGGTTCCACCGGTGAGGGTGAGTTCACCTACGAGTACGAGGACGCTCGCGAGCTGAAGGAGATCCTGGAAGCCCGCTACCACGCGGTTGTCGGCAACCCGCCGTACATCACGGTCAAGGACCGGGCCCCCAGCAACGCCTATCGGGTGCGCTGGAGCGCATGCCATCGCCAGTACGCGCTCAGCGTGCCGTTCGCGCAGCGGTTCTTCCGACTCGCGGTCAACGGCGGCTTCACCGGCCAGATCACCGCGAACTCCTTCATGAAGCGCGAGTTCGGCAAGAAACTCATCGAGGAGTTCTTCCCGAGCGTCGACCTCACCCTGCTCGTCGACACCAGCGGCGCCTACATCCCCGGCCACGGAACCCCGACCGTCCTCATCTTCGGCCGCCACCGCCGCCCCATCGGCGCACAGGTCCGGGCAGCACTCGGTGTCAGGGGCGAGCCCAGCGCACCGRCCGACCCGGCCAAAGGCCTCGTGTGGACACGAATAGTAGAGAACTTCGCGAATGCTGACCACACGGATGCGTATATCAGCACCCTCGGAATCAAGCGGATAGATCTTGCGAGGCATCCCTGGTCACTCGCTGGCGGTGGAGCGGCTCAGTTGCAAGCTCAGATAGACACAACCAGCGCGCGTCTACATAATCTCGGAGTTGACATCGGACGCACCGTCCAGCTCGGCGAAGATGACGCTTGGATACTTGCCCATAGTTCTCCGGCGGTGACCAGGTTTCAGGACAACATGGTCCCCCATGTTTTCGGCGAGCTAGTACGTGACTACACGATCGAACAACCTCCCATTGCAATTAATCCGTATGCCGACATAACCAAAGGAATCCCCCTTTTAAAAGATCAGGAAGTTGTACAAAATCTCCTCTGGCCAAACCGAACAATCCTGTCTGCTCGCACAATATTCGGTAGAAGTCTTGCCGAAAACGATCGACCATGGTATGCATATTTAGAAATATATGCAAACCGACTGCACACCCCGCTGGCGATCGCCTTTCCGTTCRTCTCGACCCACAACCACTTCACACTCGACCGAGGCGGCAAGATATTCAATCGTACCGCAACCGTTCTCAAGCTGCCCGAGGGAGCCACGGAGGAGAAACATCTGCGGCTGGTCGGGGTGCTGAACTCGTCGGCGGCGTRCTTCTGGCTCAAGCAGGTGAGCCAGCCGAAGTCCGGGAGTGGGATCGGACGCGGTATCCAGGACGAGGCATGGGAGAACCGCTACGAGTTCACCGGGACCAAGCTGAAGGAGTTTCCGCTGCCGGACGGGGCGCCACTGGTGTTGGCGACGCGGCTGGACGGGTTGGCTCAGGAGCTCCAGCGGGTCGCGCCGGCCGCGGTGGCCAGGGACGCTGTTCCGACCCGGGAGGCACTCGTGCACGCGCGGGCGGAGTGGGAGCGGATCCGGGCGGAGATGATCTCGGCGCAGGAGGAGCTGGACTGGGAGGTCTACGGTCTCTACGGGCTGCTCGGCGACGACGCGGACGGGTTGATCGGTTCGAGTGTGACGAAGCCGCCGCTGGCGCTTGGCGAACGGGCGTTCGAGATCGTGCTGGCGCGGCAGCACGATGCCGGCGAGACCGAGACGGAATGGTTCACCCGGCACCGCTCGACGCCGATCATCCAGCTGCCCGCGCACTGGCCGCAGGACTACCGGGCCCTCGTCGAGCGGCGGCTGGCGAAGATCGACGATGATCCGTACCTTCACCTCATCGAGCGGCCGGAATGCAAGCGGCGCTGGGCGAGCCGGCCGTGGGCGGAGATGGAGGCCGAGGCGTTGCGCGACTGGCTGCTCGACCGGCTGGAGGCCCGCGAACTGTGGCACCGACCGGAACCGACCCCGCGCACCGTCGCCCAGCTCGCCGACGAGCTGCGGACCGACGCCGAGTTCACCGCCGTCGCCAGGCTCTACGCCCGCGACACCGCTCTTGGTGACGTGGTCGCCGATCTCGTGCGCGACGAGCATGTACCGTTCCTCGCCGCCTGGCGGTACACCGACATGGGGCTGCGGGTCCGGGCGCAGTGGGAACGCACCTGGGATCTCCAGCGGGAGCAGGATGCCGAGGACGAGCGGATCCGGGCCGAGGAGGAGCGGCGTAAGGAGTCCGACGAGCCGCTGCCACCGGCCCCACCGCGTAAAATCATCGACATCAAGGTGCCGCCGAAGTACAAACAGACCGACTTCCGCGAGACGTCCTACTGGCGCAGCCGCGGGAAGCTGGACGTGCCCAAGGAGCGGTTCATCTCGTACCCGGATGCTTCCCGGGACGGGACCCTGCTGCTGGGCTGGGCCGGCTGGGATCATCTCCAGCAGGCGCAGGCGCTGGCCACCTATATCGCCGATCGGCGCGAGGTCGACGCCTGGGACGCCGAGAAAACCAAGCCGTTGCTCGCCGGGCTGCTGGAACTCCTGCCGTGGGTCGCGCAATGGCATTCGGAACTGGACCCGGAGTTCGGTATTCGGCCCGCGGACGCCTACACCGGCTTCCTCGACGAGCAGGTGCGCCAGCTCGGGCTGACCCGTGACGATCTCACCGGCTGGCTCCCCGCGGCCAGGAAGACGAGAACCACGGTGAAGAAKCCGGTGAAGAAGCCGGCGAATAAGCCCGCCACGACTCCGGCGAAGGCGGCCCGGTCATGACCCTGATCTCGGAACTCCTCGACATCCCCGAGGCCGTGTACCCGGGGGACTTCGTCCTCGACCTGTCCCGCGGCGTGACCCAGATCGATCGCACCCTGCGCGAGTATGTCGTCACCCCCGAGCTGGCCATCCGGTTCGGGGAGGCGCTGGGTCTGATCAAGAGCGCGCTCACCGACGGCAGTAGCAAGGCCGCCTACCTCGACGGCTCGTTCGGGTCCGGCAAGAGCCACTTCATGGCTGTGCTCGGCGCGCTGGCGCGGAACCACCCCGGGGCCCGGGCGATCGGCGAGCTCGCCCCTGTCATCACCGCATTCGACGGTGACGTCATCGGYAAGCAGTTCCTCGTCGTGCCGTATCACCTCGTCGGCAAGACGTCGCTGGAGGAGGCGGTCCTCGGCGGCTACCTGGCGCACGTCCGCGCGCTGCACCCGGACGCGCCGCTGCCCGCCGTCCTCATCGACAAGCCGCTGCTCGACACCGCGGTGGCGTTGCGCGGCCAACTCGGCGACCAGGCGTTCTTCGGCCTGCTCGGCGGCGGCGACCGGAGCTCGGCTGCCGACCCGCGCTGGGGCACGTTGAACCACGGGGCCTGGGACGCCGACCGGTTCGAGCAGGCACTGACCGCCGCTCCCGCCGCGCAGGAGCGCCGCGACCTGGTCGGCACCCTGGAGAAGGCGCTGGTCGGGTTCGCCGAGCTCGCCCGGGGCGCCGCCACCGGCTACGTCAACATCGACGACGGCCTGGCCGCGATCAGCCAGCATGCCGCCGGCCTCGGCTACGACGGGCTGATCCTCTTCCTCGACGAGCTCATCCTGTGGTTCGCCACCAGGATGGCCGATCACGCCTGGGTGGCGAACGAGGCTCCCAAGGTCGCCAAGCTCGTCGAGGCGGCCAACGCCGACCGACCGGTGCCGATCATCAGTTTCGTCGCCCGCCAGCGGGACCTGCGCGAGCTCGTCGGCACCAACCTGCCCGGCACCGAACATCTTGCCTTCGCCGACAGTCTCAAGTGGTGGGAGGGTCGGTTCGGCTCGATCAAGCTCTCCGACAACAACCTGCCGCTCATCATGTCGAAGCGGGTCCTGCGGCCGCGCAGCGATGCCACCCGGGCACAGATCGACACCTCGTTCGCCGCGATGGACCGGGTCCGAGCGGACATCCGGGCCGCGCTGATGACCGCCCACGCCGACCGGGCCGCGTTCCGGCTGACCTATCCGTTCAGCCCGGCATTCGTCGAGACGCTCGTCGCGCTGTCCGGGTTCCTCCAGCGGGAGCGGACCGCGCTGCGGGTCATGCAGCAGCTACTCGTTGACCAGCGGGACACCCTGCAGCTCGGCCAGCTCGTCCCCGTCTCCGACCTGTTCGACGCGCTCATCACGGATGCGTCGCCGATCAGCGGCGAGCTCGGCGGGCTGTGGCGCAACGCGCAGAAGGTCTACGGCGAGATCCGTCGGCTCATCCTGGAAAGCCACGGGCTGACCGAGGAAACCGTCACCGGGGTGGCCCCGAAACACGCCGTGTACATGGACGACCGGATCGCCAAGACCCTGGTGCTCGCCGCCCTGCTCCCCGAGGTCCCGTCGATGCGGGATCTCACCGCCCGCCGGATCGTGGCCCTCAACCACGGGTACATCCGGTCGATGGTGCCGGGTCAGGAGACGGGCGCGGTCACCCAGGTCGTCCGCAAATGGGCGGCCCGGCTCGGCGCGGTGCAGGTCAGCGGGGACGACGCAAGCCCGCTCCTGTCGGTGCGGCTCGAAGGCGTCGACATCGAGGGCATTCTGGAGAACGCCAAGGGGGCCGACTCGCCCGGCGACCGCCGGCTGACCGTGCGAACGCTGCTGTTCGACGCGCTCGGCGCCACGAAACCGGAGGGTATCGACCGCGCGACGATCGTCACCGCCACCTGGCGCGGCACCAAACGCAACGTCGAGCTCATCTACGGCTATCTTCGCGACCCCGGTGACGTGGGCGACAGCATGTTCACGCCCACCCACAACGGCTGGCGGCTCGCCCTCGACGTCCCCTTCGATCCGGACGACCACTCCCCGGCCGAGGCCCTCGACCGGGTCTCGCGGCTGCGGGACGCGCTCCCAGCGCGCACCCTCTGCTGGGTCCCGCGGCACTTCACCGCACACACCCAATGGAGCCTGGGCCGCTACCTGCGGCTGGAATACGCCGTCGGGCCGAGCTTCGACCAACTCGCCGGGCACCTGTCCGACAATGACCGGGCTATCGCCCACCAGCAGTTGACCGCGCAGCTCGACCAGCTGCGCAGCCAACTGACGAACGCGCTGCTGCAAGCCTATGGCCTCGTCACCCCGGACGAGACGGTCGTCGATCCCGCGCACGGCGGGATCGACATGTTCGTCAGCCTCGAACCGGGATTCACGCCCCGGGTCCCCGCCGGTGCMGCCCTGCGCCCCGCCTTCGAAAACCTGCTCGACCAGGCACTGAGCTGGGAGTTCCCGGCCCACCCCCACTTCGACGGCGAGGTGCGCCCGGGTGACCTGGCAAAAGTGCACGCCCAGGTGCGCCGGGCCATCGAACATCCCGAGCACCGGATCATGGTCGAATCCAGCGAGCGGCCCGTCATGCGGAAGGTGGCCAACCCGCTGGGGCTCGGCGAGCAGAGCGACCAGTACTTCGTCCTCGGCCACCACTGGGAACGGCACCTCGGCCGAAAGATCATCGAGGCCGAGGCGGCGGGCCGGCCGGTCACGGTCGGAGACCTGCGTGCCTGGCTGGACGAGCCGAAGCGGATGGGTCTGCCCCAGGAGATCGCGGACCTTGTTGTGCTGGTCTTCGCCGAGCAGACCAACCGCGRCATCCTCCACGGCCGGCCGCTCGACGTGAGCATCCCGCGCCCGCTGCCCGCGGACGCGCGCGTTGTCGCCGAGCCGCTACCCGATCGGGACACCTGGGAGGAGGCCCGCGGCCGGGCGCACGCCCTCTTCCTGATCACTGACATCACCGAACTGTGTACCGCGCGCAACGTCGCCTTGCTGGCCACTCGGGTACGATCAGCCGTCGCGGACCGGCTTCCGAAGGTTCGCGCGCTGCACGCGGCCCTCATCCGCCGAGGACCGACCGTGCTCCGGGACGGCACCGACCCGGCGACGGAACGAGTCCGGATCGCCCAGGGCGCGCTGCGTCTCTGTGCGGACCYGGCGACCATCACCGACAATCTGGCCCTGGTCGAGCGGCTCGCCGCCTTCGACCTCCCCGCGGTCCCGCTGCACACCGGTCGGAGCCTGACCACCGCCGCCGATCTCGACGCGGCCATCCGGGAGGTGGACTGGAACATCTTCACCACCGTGGCCGACTGGGGACCCGAGCATCCGCGGGGCGCGGAGGCAGCCGCGTTGGTGACCGAGCTCGCCGCGGTCTGGGCGGCCAACGAGTACGTCCAGCACCTCCAGCCGGCGCTCACCAAGGCGGACAGGAAGGCTCGCGGGTTGCTGCTGGAATGGAGCCGACGGGTCTCCCGCCCAGCGAGCAGAACCGGCACCATCAACCCGCCGGGCGTGGCGGCACCGGGCGTGGCGGCACCGGGCGGCGTGGCAACCAGCGGCGCCCGCGAGGTCGATCAGGACTCGGTTGCCGAGTTCACGTCCACGCTCGCGGCGCTCACCGCCCAGGGCTGGCGGATCAAAGTCACCTGGCAGGCCGTGCGGTGACCGTGGTAGCCGCGCCGGTCCTGGTCCGGGCGAAGGTGGCCGAGGTGCTCCGCCGAGACGAGAAGGCACGCGTCGTCGCCCTGGCCGCGGCGCCGGTGTGGCCGCACGACGAACGCCTGGAACTGCCCGGTGGCCGCGGCGTGGTGGTCCGGCCATGCGTGTCCACCCTCGCGATCCGCGACGAGCTGCAACAGGTCGACGATCTTCCTGCCGGGGAGGTACTCGTCCTGCTCACCGAGTACGAAACCGGCGAGCTGGGGACGAGCATCACTGCCCRGCTCGCCGGTCAGAAGATCCTGCCGCTTGATCGCTGGCAGCAGCTCACCAGCCTGTTTCGGGCACACGGCATCGATCCGGCCCTCGTCGACGAGCAGTGGGCGGTGAACGCGCTGCTCGCCACCCCCCCGCCGGACGGGTATCCCGCCGCGCGCAACGGCTACCTGGACCGGGCCACGGCATTGGCCACACTCGCCGAGACCCAGGCCGGRCTCACCCCGCTCGACCTCGACCTCGCGGGCCTGCTGCGATGGAGCCTCGACGCCGAACACCTCGCGCGGTGGCGCGCGTTGGACCCGGCGGTGCGTACCGGCATGAGCGGATGGCTTGCCGGCCGCGGCGGTCGAGGCGACGTGGTGGCCGCCGTTCTCCGGTGCTTCGCCGGGCCCTACGGTCCCGACGCCGTCGCCGTCGGACTGGTGCTCGCGGCTCTCAGCCATCCCGAGGTCCGGGACACGGCGCAGGTGCCGCGCACCATGCTGGAGACGCGGGTGGTCGACGGCGCTCTCGCCCCGTCCGTCGCCGCGGAATGGGGACGCGCGGCTGAAGGGCTGGTTCAGCGGCTGCTCGGCCAGGAGGGGCGGGCCGTGGCTGGCGGAATCCTGCGACGCGCCGAGGAGATCCTGGCCGGGCAGGGCGCCGCTGAGCTGTCTTATCCCAGCGCCGTCCTCGAATCCGGTCTCACCCAGCGCCTGCGGCACATTGGCTCGCAGGTCGCCGCGGTGCTGCGCAAGCGGCGGCCACGCGCCGAGGATCTGGGGCCGGTCGAACATGAGGTGGCGCGGCTGAACGCGCACGCGCTGGCCGCCGACCATGCCGAGCGGGTGAGTCGCGCCGAGATGGCCGTTCGGCTGCTGCGCTGGCTGGCCCAGGAGGCCGCGTCCGCCCGACCACCGGCGCCGAGCCTTGCCGAGGCGTCCCGTCGGCAGCAGGACCAGGACGCATGGGTCGACCTGGCCCGGGCGCGGGTGTGGGAGGGCGACGTCGATCAGGTGGTCGCCGCCGCCTACCGGACACTGTGCACGACGGTCGACGCCCGTCGCCGCGAACACGAACGGCGGTTCGCGAATCTGCTCGCCGACCACACCCGCACCGGGTCGACGCTGGGCGAGCTGCTGYCGGTGGAGGACGTGCTCGACCAGATCGTGGTGCCGCTGGCCGGCCGATGCCGGCTGCTGCTGCYCGTACTGGACGGGATGTCCACCGGGGTGGCGCGGGAGCTRCTCGCCGACCTGTCGACCCGGGGCTGGGTAGAACACACCCTCACCCCGGCCCGACCGGTGCTGGCCACCCTGCCGTCGGTCACCCGGACCTCGCGGACGAGCCTGCTGTGCGGGCGGCTCGTGGACGGCACGCAAAGCCAGGAGAAGGCATCCTTCGCCGAGCGGGRCTGGCCGCTGTTCCACAAGGGCGACCTCGCCGCGGCCGGTGCCGGCGAGGTGCTTGAGCCGCGCGTCGCGGACGCGATCAGGGGCGACGCCCCCGTGGTCGGCATCGTTGTGAACACCGTCGACGACACCCTGGACAAGGGTGGGCGCACCCCCTGGACCGCCGGCTCGGTCGATCGGCTGCTCGACCTGCTGGCCACCGCGGACGGATCGGGCCGGGCCGTCCTGCTGGTCAGCGACCACGGCCACGTCCATGAACGCGGCTCCCGGCTGGTTTCCGACGACAGCGGCGGCGCGCGGTGGCGATCCTCGGCGCGCCCGCCCGACGAGGACGAGGTCACGCTCATCGGCCCGCGGGTGCTGCTGGGCGGCGGCCGGATCGTCGCCGCCTGGAACGAACGGCTACGTTATACGGCCCTGCGCAACGGCTACCACGGCGGCGCCAGTGCCCAGGAGATCGTGATCCCGTTGGCGCTGCTGCGTCGGGTCGACCTCGACCTGCCCGGTTGGACTCCCTTGCACCATGCCGCGCCTCCCTGGTGGGTGGAGCCGATGGCCACGGGCACCACGCCGGCCACGGGCACCACGCCGGCCACGGGCACCACGCGGGCCGGACGTGCCGGCTCGGCCGCACAGCCGGACCTCGGTCTGTTCGACGAGTCCGAGGTGACGCCGCAACCGTGGGTGGATCGCGTGCTCGATACCGAGGTGATGCGGGCTCGGCTCGCCCGGATGCGTCGCGGGGCCATGCCCGCGGACCGGCTCGGGCTGCTCCTGCGGGCGCTCGACGCCCGTGGCGGCGCCGCCACGCGGGCCACGGTCGCCCGCGCGCTCGACGTGCCGGACGCGCGGATCGCCAGCCACCTCGCCGCGGCGCAGCGGGTGCTGAACATCGACGGCTACGAGGTGCTGCGGATCGATGGTGACACCGTGCGGCTGAACGCCGCGTTGCTGGCGACGCAGGCCGGTCTGACGTGACCATCTCCGAACAACGCCGACGGGAGGTGATCGACGCGCTTCGGCGCGGAACCGTGCCGCGGCAGGGCCTGGATGTGCTCGCGGTCGGTCTTGACCGCTTCACCACGGCGATCGAGGAGGATCTCGACCGGCTCGCCGGCGGACAGGCGACGTTCCGGGCGATCCGCGGCGAGTACGGCGCGGGAAAGACGTTCTTCACCCGCTGGCTCGCCGAGCGGGCCAAGGCCCGGGGGTTCGCCACCGCCGAGATCGCGATCTCCGAGAACGAGACCCCGCTGCACCGGCTCGAAACGGTCTACCGCCGGCTCGCCGAACGGCTCGCGACCGCCGAATTCGCGCCGAGCGCGCTGCGTCCCATCGTCGATTCCTGGTTCTTCGCGCTGGAGGAGGACGTTCTCGCCGGCGGCGAGGTCGTCGAGAATGAGCTGGCGCGCCGGGTCGACGAGTTGCTGGAACAGCGGCTGGCCGCCGTCGGGCGGGTCGCGCCGTCCTTCTCAGCCGCCCTACGGGCGTACCGGCGGGCGACCGCGGCCGGCGAAACCGCGGCCGCGGAGGGACTGATCGCTTGGCTGGGCGGGCAACCGCACGTGGCGGCGGCGGTGAAACGGGCCGGCGGTGTCCGGGGCGACCTCGATCACGACGGAGCGCTCGGCTTCCTGCAGGGGCTGCTCGCGGTGCTCACCGACAGCGGCCATGCCGGTCTCGTGGTCGTCCTCGACGAGGTCGAGACGCTGCAGCGGGTCCGGGGCGACATGCGTGACAAGGCGCTCAACGCGCTGCGCCAGCTCATCGACGACGTGGACGCTGGGCGATTCCCCGGGCTGATGCTCGTCATCACCGGCACTCCCGCGTTCTTCGACGGACCGCAGGGAGCGCAACGGCTCGCCCCGCTCGCGCAGCGGCTCCACGTCGACTTCCTCCCGGATCAAGCTTTCGATAACCCTCGGGCGGTGCAGCTGCGACTGCCCGGGTTCAACCGGGATTCCCTGCTGGAGCTCGGCGGCCGGATCCGGGAGCTGTACAGCTCCGGCCATGGTGATCCGGAGCGGTTCGCCACGGCAGTGGACGAAGGCTACCTGGCCGAGTTCGCGCAGGCCGTGGTCGGGCAGTTCGGCGGGCGAGTAGGCGTCGCGCCCCGCATCTTCGTGAAGAAACTCGTCGATGTGCTCGACCGCGTCGACCAGCATCCCGCCTTCGATCCCCGGCGTGCGTACGTCCCGCGGCTGTCCGCCACCGAGCTCACCGACACCGAACGTGCGGCGATGCCCAGCCCGCCACAACCGCCCCCGGCGGCATCGGTCGACGACATCGACCTACCGCTGTGATCTCCCGGACGTCCGGGGCCTCGGGGGCTTCCGGGGCTTCCGGGGCCTCGGGGGCTTCCGGGGCCCCGGGGGCTTCCGGGGCCCCGGGGGCTTCCGGGGCCCCGGGCTTCGCCGCCCTCGACCCGGCCGTCCAGTATCACGTCGTCAACAGTCTGCGGTGGCCTGCCCTGCGCCCGTTGCAGGAGGCGGCGATACGTCCGGTCCTCGACGGGCATGACGTGCTGCTGCTGGCACCGACCGCCGGTGGGAAAACCGAGGCGGTGGCGCTGCCCCTGCTGTCCCGGATGGYCGGGGAGAAATGGCGCGGGCTGTCGGTGCTGTATGTGTGTCCGCTGCGGGCGTTGCTGAACAACCTCGAACCGCGGCTGGCCGCGATGTGCGAATGGCTCGGCCGGCGGGCCGCCGTCTGGCATGGAGATGTCGCCGACTCGGTGCGCGGGCGGCTGGCCGTGGATCCGCCGGATCTTCTGCTGACCACCCCGGAGTCGATCGAGGCGATGCTCGTCTCCGCGCGCGTCGATCATCGATGGCTCTTAGCCGGCCTGCGGACGGTTGTCGTCGACGAGGTCCACGCCTTCGCCGGTGACGACCGCGGTTGGCATCTGCTGGGGGTGTTGGCCCGGTTACGCGGGCTCGCCAACCGGCCGGTACAGCGGATTGGTTTGTCCGCAACTGTCGGGAACCCGGACGTACTGCTCGACTGGCTCGCGGACGGATCCGCCCGGCCGCGCGCGGTCGTCCGGCCGAGTGACGTGACGGCCACCACGGACGTGACGGCCACCACGGACGTGACGGCCACCACGGACGCGACAGCCACCACGGAGGTCGGGATCGACTACGTGGGCTCCCTGCGTAACGCCGCCCTCGTGGTCGCCCGCCTTCATCAGGGGATGAAGAGGCTGGTCTTCTGCGATTCCCGCAGCCAGGTCGAGGAGTTGACGGTTGCGCTGCGTGACCTCGGGGTACGGACGTATGTATCCCACTCGTCCCTGTCACGGGATGACCGGCGGCAGGCCGAGGCCGCCTTCGCGACATCCACCAACTGCGTCATCGTCGCCACTTCCACCTTGGAGCTGGGGATCGACGTCGGTGACCTGGACCGCGTCATCCAGATCGGCGCCCCCGCCACGGTGATCTCCTTCCTGCAACGCCTCGGGCGGACCGGGCGGCGCCCCGGGACCCGACGCAACACGCTGTTCCTGGCAACGTCGCAGAACTCTCTGTGGCTCGCGGCGGCTATCACGCTGCTGTGGCAACGCGGATACGTCGAGCCGGTCGTCCCGCCCGTGCTTCCCCGTCACATCGTCGCCCAGCAGATCCTCGGACTGGCCCTGCAGGAAGRCCGCCTCGTCGACCGCGACGTCTGGCAGTGGCTCGGCGGGCTTGCCCGGACTCCGGGCGCGGTCGACGTACTGGCGCATCTGGCCAGCTCCGGGTTTGTCGTGCACACCGACGGGCTGGTATCGATCGGCCCGCGGGCGGAGAAGGAATACGGGCGACGCTACTTCCTCGACCTCACGTCAACCTTCGCCGGCGAATCGATGGTGCAGGTCTGGTGGGGACGTAGCCTGCTCGGCCAGCTGCCACCGATCGCGCTCGCGRCTCGACCGGAGCACGGACCGCGGGTGGTTCTTCTCGGCGGTCGTGCCTGGAAGGTGAATCATGTCGACTGGCGGAGAAGACGAGTCCAGGTCKAACCGAGCCGCTACCCAGGCTGGTCCCGGTGGAACGGCGGGGCCCGGGTCATGTCCTATCCGCTCGCCCAGGCTCACCTCGACGTCCTCGCCGGGCAAACGGCCGGCATCGAGATATCCCGGCGGGCCGCCGACGCGTTGGACAAGCTCCGCGCGCAGCATTCCTTTGTCAGTGTCAGTGTCAGTGACGAGCCGGGCGAACGCACCTACCTCACCCGCGACCCCGAGAAGCGGCCGATCTGGTGGACATTTGCCGGGTTCGCGGCCAATTCGGCCCTCGCCTCGGGGCTCGGCGAGCTGGTTGACGCTGACGCGCCGGTCGGCGATCTCAGGCTGCGGCTTCGCCCGCACGTCAACTCCGCCGCGCTACGGACAATGCTCGATGTTCGACGTGACGACCTCGTTGACGCTCTTCCGGCCATCGATGTCGAGGCTGCCGATGGGCTCAAGTTCTCCGCGGCGATTCCCCTCGAACTCGCGATCGAGACGCTAGCCGCACGCCTCACCGATCCATCCGCCGTCCACGCGACGCTGAAGGCAATCATCCGGGAGGAGACTGCGCCTCCGCCTGGGGGATGGTAGCCGTGAACGGATTGATCGCGGCGGCGATGACGTCGGCCGACATCCAAGCCGGACGCCGACGCCGGGCTGGAGCGCATCGAGGAAGTGACCCGCCGCTTGCCCCACCGCTGCTTTCGCCTTCGACCAGTTCGGGCCGTTGCCGTAAGGTCAACGTTCGGGCGTGGCCAAGATCTTGAACAACATGGTGTTGGCGGTGGTGAGCGTCTGGGCGTCGACCCGGCGCAGGCATTCACCCAGGGCGGCCTTGGCCACGAACGTGACCAGGCCCATCACGGCCCACTGCCCCTCCCCCAGGTCGACGCAGAACCCCTCGTCGGTGGCGTGCTCCACGACCAGGGCGACCAGCACGGTCGGCTCGTCGGCGATCTCGTTGTAGACCGTGGAGCTGAGGATCAGCACCGCCTGCGGCGCCGGCCCGATGCCCGCGGTCCAGATCTCACCGCGCCGCGGTGGCCTCACCCGGCGGCGTCGGCGAGATTGGGCAGCCCCGACACCGCGAGAGCCCGCTGGTTGGCCTCCCCGAAGGCGAGGGCCGCGCCGGCCACCGCCGGGTCGGCCCGCACCCAGGCCCCGTGCGCGGCGCAGCGCCGACGTATGTCCTCGGCGTCAAGCACGCCCTCGACCCAGGCGTTCATCGAGGTGTGCTCGGCCTCGGCGTACCGCTTGACCGCCTCGTAGGCCTCGTCCGAGAGCCGGAGCGTGATCGTGCGCGACATGCGCAACATGCTAGCAAGATCTGACAGCGGTATCCGCCGCAGCGTGGAACGCATGGTCGCACCATCCGGCCACCAAAATCGACAGATTATATGCCTATTTATGTGATTCCGTTGCTCTAGCCGGCGGGTCATCTGCCTGGGCGGRACGCGGGCCGTGGAATGTCCGTGGCCCCGACGACGCTGGACTGCGCAGGCATTGTCCTGCCTACCGTGAAGGAGGGTTCACCATGAGCGCCACGCCGTCCTCCCCTGGGTCGTCCACCCCACCGRCCGCGGTCCCACCGGCCGCCACCCTTTCTACCGCGGGCCCGTCTTCCGCCGCACCCTCCTCCGCGGGCCTGCGCCCACAGCCCCGGATCGACATTCGCCGGGCKGACGACAGAGCGGCGACGCACGTCGGCTGGCTCGACTCCCACCACTCCTTCTCGTTCGGCCATCACTACGATCCGTCAAACACCCACCACGGTCTGCTGCTGGTGAACAACGACGACACGGTCGCTGCCGGGACCGGGTTCGAGACCCATCCGCACCGGGACATGGAGATCGTCACCTGGGTCCTGCGCGGATCGCTCGTGCACCAGGACTCCACCGGCCACTCCGGCGTCATCTACCCGGGACTCGCGCAGCGGATGAGCGCCGGTCGCGGGATCCTGCACTCGGAGAAGAACGACTCCTGGCGTCTCGACGGCGGCGGGGAGCCGCATGACGAGCCGGTGCATTTCGTCCAGATGTGGGTCGCGCCGGACCGTCGGGGCATCGACCCCGGCTACGAGCAGCTGGAGATCGACGACGAGCTGCTACGCGGCGGCCTGGTACCGGTAGCGTCCGGGATGGCCAGGCACCGCGGGCAGAGCGCGATCACGATCAGAAACCGGTTCGCGGCCCTRTGCGCCGCCCGGCTCAGCCCTGGTCGGGACGTCACGCTTCCCGAGGCTCCCTACCTGCACCTGTTCGTGACGCAGGGCGAGGTGACGCTGGAGGGGACGGGTGTGCTGCGCGCCGGGGACGCGGTCCGGTTCACCGCAACCGGCGGTCAGCGGGTCAGCGCCTCGGCTCCCGCTGAGATCCTGGTCTGGGAAATGCATAAAGCGATCGAGGATTTTTTGGGATAGCAAACTTATTGCTGGTGAGGGCGTGTCTCCGCTGGTGGGAGGGCATTTTCGCATCCTTTCAAGACGTGCGATCAGCGGCGGTGACCGGCGGCGGTCTGTGTCTGAGACGTGCCCGAAGGATCATGCGCTGTCGGCCGACAGGGCAGCCGCGATACGGGCCCGGCAAATCTCCTCGTCCCCGTCGATGCACTGGGCGTAGATCGTCAGCAGCATCTGAACCGTGTGGCCCGCCCACTGAGCGACCCGCGTCGGCGGGACACCCGCCGCCAGCCAGCCGGACAGGCAGGCGTGACGCAGCGAGTAGGTAGTCTGAGCAACCATCAATGACCTCCGGAGGGGACTGTCGCCTTCAGGCGACAGGGGAATCCGGCACGGACCGCAACGGTTATACCGGCCACGCTGGTATAATCAACGGCATGTCMCGGACGGTGCAGGTCGGCGCGGGTGGCGCCTATGACCTCGGTTACCACGTCGTGTGGTGCCCGAAGTACCGCCGTGCTGTCCTCGTCGGTCCGGTCCGAGACCGGCTTGACGGGCTGATCCGCGAGAAGTGCGCCGAGCATGACTGGCTGATCGTCGCGCTGGAGATCGAGCCCGACCACGTGCACCTGTTCGTGAAAGCTCATCCGAAGCACGCCCCGTCGTACATCGCCAACCAGCTCAAAGGCTTCACGTCCCACGTGCTACGCGGCGAGTTCGCGCACCTGCGCTCCCGGCTGCCCACGCTCTGGTCCCGGTCGTACTTCGTTGCCACCGTCGGCGCGGTGTCCGCCGAGACGGTCCGCCGGTACATCGATACGCAGAACGAGCGGCCGTGGCGCACGGGGGTGCCACGTTGAGACGGTCGTACAAGTTCCTGCTCCGCCCGAC